>NZ_RXFM01000015.1 GCF_003953955.1 Candidatus Aquarickettsia rohweri
CTACCTGACTAAGCTTATCTATTGATTTGCGCATATCACATGCTTGATTATATATAAATATTTTGGTTCTTATACTTCCTATTAACATTCTAAAATTCCTACTATCGCTTTAATCTCTTCTATTTTGCATCCTTTATTAAACCCTATTCTTATCCCCTTTTTACTTTCTATTATCATCTCTGATTTTATTTCTTCACTTCTTTCTTCTTCGCATTCTTTCACTCTTATTGGTATAAATTTATTTTTTACTGTATTTCTTTTATTTTCTACAAGAATTCTGTGCCATTTATAAAATGTACTTCTCGGCACATTCTTTTGCTTACAAAATTCATATTTACTTACGTTACTTTTTTTTATATTCTTCTACTAGCTCTTTCCATTTTTCATTACTTATTCTTTTTTTCTTTTTTTCTAATAGCATCATTAGCCTCTATTTTTTTAGGCTTTTGTTCTACCACTTATTTTTATTCTTGCCTAGATGCCCTTATTTTAGCGCTTACGCAGATAATAAAGATGCTTTTTTACATTTTGTAGGTATTTTAGAAAAAATGAGTGATGGAGTGAAATCCCTAGAAGTGGAAAATCCTGAGATAATGGGTGAGCTTAATAGAGCAAGTGGAATTTTACAAAACGTTGAATATGCATTTAGTAATTTAACTGAAGTTGAAAAGAGAGATTTATTAGGAGGTAATTCAAGGTCAATTATATTTGATAAAGCTGAAGAAGCTTATAATTTGCAGCAAGTTCTAAAAAAAGAATTGGTAAAATATTTAGTTAATAATAATGTAAATATTTTTGATCATAAAGGTGATTTAATTGAGGGGGTAAATTTACCAAATTATATTAAATTTAATGCAAAAGATGAGCTTAATGGTTTTTTACCAGGACAATTTGAAGATGTTAGAAACCAAGAGGGATTAGTAAAAGTAAAAGATTTTTTAGGTGCTTTGGGTATAGATGATAAAAATATAGGACAATTTAAAGATCAGGTACAAAAAGAAAAAGATAGATATACAAGAGAGATTATAAGTAGGAATGAATCGCGTAGAATGAATAAACTGCAATCTGCCAATGCTAAAGAGCAATTAGCAGTTAAAATTTTAAAAGTTGCAGGAATTAGTGAAGGTCAAATTGCTCGTATTATGCAAAATCCAAAAGCAAAATCTGCTATAATTAAAAGGTCAGAGCAGGCATTTGAAAATTTGGGAATAGATTTAGAACAATTGAATATAATAGGAGTTGAAGAGGCTTTAAAGGAAATAGATAATCAAGCTTTACAAGCTGAATTAGAAAAGCAGTCAAAAGAGCTAATCGCACAAATTGGAAGAGTTGATTCAAGGTCTTTAGATGGTCAAGACATGAGAGGAAAAGAGTATCTTCACGAAAAATATCAAAATAAAACTGATAAAATGACAGGTGCTCAATTTGATAAAAATGCAGAAAAAGCTTTAGAATATGAAAAATCAAAAGATGATAGAGGGAAAGGTTCAACTTTAGCTTATAATATGTATAGAAAGCCAGCTGATGCGCTTAATAAATTCTTAACAAATGATGGTAAGCCTGTGCTTAAGCCATAGCATAAAGTTGCAATAGGAGCTATAGCGCTTGTAGTTACAGGAGGTACTTTTGTAGGCGTTGCTATATGTGCATATATGATGGGTTCTGCAGCCAAGCAAAAATTATATGATGGTAGTAAATTACAAGAATGGGTAAATGAAAAATTTTATAAAAAAGCTCCTGAAAAATTTGATTCTCAAGAGCTACAACAAGTTACTACCCAAGGATTAGTTCAAGATGTTAAGAGTCAATATCAAACTATAGAGCAAGAACATGGAAGAGATAGAGAAGAAAGATCAGTAGAAATGGAAGTTGTTGTTCCGCAAGATAGAGTTGTAGAAGAAGCTCGTGCAATTGCTGCTACAATGCAAGGTGTTAATAGTTCAGTTGCTAAGGATGAAGTGAGAGCAGCTTCTCATGTTGCTGCTTTAAGAGTTAATAGTGGCAAATCTTCATCAAGAACTAGGTAGTTATGAGTCTATATATAAATCATCATTATGGAATTAACCCTTGAATAATCAATAATTAAATCGTAACATCATAATTAAATATTTCAAAGGGGTAGTGGGATGCCAGATGGTGATTTTCAAGATTTTAAAAAAAGATATTATAAAATTATAAATGATATTGCAGCTGAAGCAGTTAGTAAAGGAAGAGTAGAATTAAATCAAGGTAGTGGTAAACTCGAGTTAGATTTTATATCTGATGAGTTTGAAAGAAAGTTAACAAATTTGAAAAAGCAATTTACTGATCCAGGAGTGCAAGCAGAAATTCAAAATGAAGATTTCAAATTTGAATTTAATAAATTATTGGAAAAAAATGAAAATAGCAAAATTTTTGAATATTTTTATCAAATTGAAAAGGGAAATAACATAACAGTAGATATAAAAGAATTAGAGATTCCTGATATAAATAAAGATGAAATTCAAGCTCAAGGTTTTGTTAAAGCATTTGAGAAAATGAAAGAAAAAGGTAATGATCCAAAATTTCAAGAATATTACAAAAATGTACAAAAACTTAGTGAGGAACGCACTTTATTAATTGTGGAAAGTCCTGAAATAAGTGCTAATTTAGCTAGAGCAGATGGAGTGTTTAATAATTTTAATCGAGTTAAAGAGAAATATAACGCTGAGAGAAGACAACAAGAAGTTTTTGGAGATTCTGATAGCGAAGTGCCAAAACCTCTATCTATTAGCAGTATGTTAGATAAAGCTGAAAAAGCTTATGATTTTCAACATGACTTAAGGATAAAGTTGGCGAAACACATAGCGTTAAATAATATTCCTGTTTTCGATGATAATGGTGAAATTTCGAAAAAATTTGATTATTTAGAAGTTGGCAATATATTTGAAGGTAGTCAAATAACAGAAGGAATAGATGATTATTTAAAGAAAAGTGTTAGTAAACTAATTAGAGATCAAAGTGAAGTTACTAAACTTAATAAAGTATTTAATGCTTTAGATATAGATGGCCAAAATATTGGTAGTTTTAGAAAATTAGTTGATGATGAAAAAGCTAAAATAGAAGATCAGAGGCAGAGAGAATCTGAAAATAGACAGTCGTCAACAGTTAAAGCTGATGTTACAAGTCAAAGTGCAAAGACTACTGGTAGGTTAAATATAAAAGAACAAAAATTGAAAATTTTAAAAGAGAATTTAGCAAAGAAAATCTTAAAATTAGCTGGTGTTAGTGATAAGCAAATTTTTGCAATCATGCAAGACCCAAAAGCTAAATCAGCAATTATGAAAAGGGCAAATCAAGTTTTAGAAGAACTAAATATTAAAGATGCTGATGTTTTAAAATTTGGTCCAGATAACGTAATGAGTATTGTGAACGACGAAGATTTAAAATATAGTATTCAAGATCAAGCTGAAGAATTAGTTGCTCAAACTGGAAGTAGGAGTTCTTCTTCAGTGGATACACGAGATATGAGGGGAAAAGAGGAATTTCATGATTATTATCAAAAGAAGGCTCAAAAGTTAAGCCAAAATAAATTTGAGGATAATTTGCTAGAAGCTTTGAAATTTGAAGATGAAAAAGACAATAGAAATTTACTAGAAAGTTCTTGGGACAAATTTAAAAGAATTCCTGCTATGCTTACAAGTAAGTTGCCTGATTTTCAACCTGGTGAAAAAGCTGTGATGGGTGTTATTGCTGCTTTAGTTATTCCACCACCACTTGGTGTGATTGTAGGTTTGTATATGGTGGGAAAGGCTTTAGACGAGAAAACTGGTGCATTATAATGGATTGCGGATAAAATTTTGCCACGAAATGAAGAAAGAGAAGTTGTTAATAATGAAGCGCTTGAAAAAGTAAATGTTAAAGATTTAATGACTGAAGTAAGTCAGGATTTAAATAAATTAGTTTCTCGAAGTCAAGGACAGCAAACGGAAAGACAAAGTCATGTAGAAAAAGATATGGTTCAGGAAAGGCAAACAGAGAAAAGTCATGTAGAAAAAGATAGGGTGCAGGAAAGGCACACAGAAAAGCAAACAGAAGGACAAATAGAAAGGCAAACAGAAGAAAAGTCAGTTACAACAAGATGTACAAGAAAGTATAGCTAAATTTGATAAAATAATGAGATCAAGTCCAGAGCTTCAAGAGAATTTAAAGGTAATAGAAACTGCAAAAGAAATTGTAGGGAAGGATGGAGTTATAGATACTGGCGCTTTAGAAACAGCTCAAGAAAGAATAAAACATAATAAGCAAAGTAAAGGAATAGGTAAATAAAGGAATTTTTTTAGTGATTTTTGTGGAAAAAAAATATATAAATTTAAAATATAAAAATGATAATTAGGAGTTTTAGATGGTAGCATTAACTACACCAGAGGCAGATAAAGGTTGGAGTGCTGAAGAATTTATTTTACTTTCAGTTGATGGAAATTATTATGATTTAGCTAAGGTAAAAGGTGATAATGGTTTAGTTGTTGCTTTTATTTGCAACCATTGTTCGTATGTTAAATCTATTGTAGATAAGATAGCAAGAGAAGCTAATGAGCTTAGAGAGTTGGGTATTGGTTTTGTTGCTATTAACTCAAATGACTCAATTTCATATCCTGAAGATTCATATGAAAATATGAAAATTTTTGCGAAGGAACATAATTTTACTTTTCCTTATCTTCTTGATAATACACAAGAAATAGCAAAAAAATATGATGCTGTTTGCACACCAGATTTTTTTGGCTTTAACTCTAAATTAGAACTTCAGTATCGTGGAAGATTAGATTCTGCTAAAAAGGATATTATTCCAGATGCTAAAAGAGAGTTATTTATTGCAATGTCTGAAGTAGCAAAAACTTCTGAATTTAATGGTGAGCAAATTCCAAGCATAGGTTGTTCTTTGAAGTGGAAATAAGATATTTTAGTGTACAAACCTTATATCATATTAGTATGTCCTCAGCTTGCTGAAAACATAGGTTCTGTTGCAAGGGTTATGTCTAATTTTGGATTAGAGAATTTAAGGATAGTTTCTCCAAGAGATGGTTGGCCTCCAGATAATCAAGCTTTTAAATTAGCTGCTAAAGGGTGTGATATATTACATAATGCAGTGATTTATAATGATATTAATTTGGCTATTTCAGATTTAAATTTTATTATTGCCTCAACAGCAAGGAATAGATATATGCAAAAAGAAAAAATGGATCCTAAGGAATTAGTAAGTTACTGTAATAAAAAATTTAATAAAAATACAAAGATTGGAATCTTATTTGGGAGAGAAAATAATGGACTTACGAATGAAGAAGTAAGTTTAGCAGATGTAGTATCAGTAATTCCTACTGATACGATAAATCCATCATTAAATCTGGCACAAGCTGTATCAATTTTCTCTTATGAATTTTTTTCTTCTATACAAGATTCTTTAGACAATGAATTAAAACAAATTTGCAATAAAAGTGAATTTAGTAATTTTTTTGATATTTTAATTTCATTGTTAGATGAGAAAAATTATTTTAAAGAGAGTAATATAAAGAAAAATATGATTCAAAACATTAGAAATATTTTTGCGAAAGCTGAGTTAAACTCTCAAGAAATTAGAACTTTGATTGGTATAATAAAAAATCTTGTAAAGTAAAGATGGATAAATCAGTATTTTCTAATTTACTATGTGAGCATAAAAATGATTTAGCAGAAATTAGATCTACAGCTTTAAAATTTATAAAATATGTATCAGAGCATATTAATTGTGGAGAAGATTTAGAGCAAATGCTATTGAAGAAATTTAATAAAGAAAAATTAGCTGAATTATTTATAAAAATGAGTGCTTTAGTTATGAAGCTAATTCCATTGGAACATCAAGTTCATGGTACATATTTAATTAATAGTAGTAAGTTAAAAGGTTATATAAATAATTGTCAAGAAGAACTGAAGATTTCTGAAGAAGATATATTAACAATTAAAGAATTTTTAACTATTTATCAAAAAGAAAATTTAGATCACTCTTAATTTTAAAATTGAAAATGGAAGCTTTTTAAGCTTCCATTAAAGGTAAGATTTCTTCGTCCCAAAATTCATTCATTTTTTTGCAACTATCTAATAAATCTTGAGATATATCAGAGAATTTGCTTTGTAATTCAAGCTCAACACATCTTACTACAGGCTCTTAATCAAAATCACTATCATCTCTATTAACTAAATCTGCAGCTCTTTCAAGGAAAAATATTTGTGCATCAGTTAATTTTAAATCTTCAATTATTTTTGGATAATATTTATCAATTAATACTTCTTTTATTTTTTCTAACACAGGATAAGATGAATTTGTGCTAAAATTTTCCTCAATTTTAACTATATCGTTATTAAAATCTTCTGAATAATTCTTAGATTTAGAAAAATATTGATTTAAATTTTCTATTAAATTATTATAAAAATTTTCTATATCACTGTTTTCTTCACTTATAATATTTTCAATAAGTTTGTCAGGATTTAATATAAATAGAGGTAATAAAGACTGGTATTTGAGAAAATCTCTTAATTCAAGACTAAATAGCTCTTGGTATTGATCAGGAATTGTAATATTTAATAACTCAGCTGATTTGAGTAAAATAGGTTTTATAGTTTCACTATATTTATTCGTACTAGCTAAAATTTTTTCAATATTTGAAGCAAATTTAAATTGTTTATTACTAGCTGTTTTATTAAGATAATAATTTTGCATTTTATATGGAAGAATATTAAAACCTAGCTTTTTAAAATCAACTTCATAGTAATTGAAATTAAAAGGCTTTGAGTCATTTTTAAATAATCTATTAATAATATAATGAGATATTTCATGTGCTGTGATAGCTTCAGTAGACATATATCCATTATTTAACACAACTTGAATTTTATTTTGTAACCTATCATATGATGATTTTCCAGAATTGCTAAAATGCAATGTAATAGCATCACCATTAACAATTTTTCTATTTAAATAATCTATTATAGCTTTTCCATATTTTCCAGAATCATAAACGCTTTTATATAGTTGATAAGCTTGTTCTTGGTTAATTATACTAGAATATGTTCGCGATAATATTGCTCCAAATTGATTATATGAGCAAGTCTCTTTTGAATATAATAAATTAACGTTTGAATCCTTTAATATAGATGAAAAATTTTTTAAATATTCTAAATCAGTATCTGTGAGAGAAAATTCATCAACTAACTCTTTTATATCTATTGCAGATAGTCTAGCCATTATATTTATTTCAGTTTTTTTACCATTTTCATAATATGTAGATAGTGTTTTATCTAAAGGTACTTTATGTTCTAGCAGAGTTTTAAAAATATATTTTGTAAGTTCATTTATTTTTTCATCTTCATGATATAAATCATCTATAAAGTTTGTTCTTAAAATAAATCTTAAGCAAAATTTTAATTGTATTTTTTTTTCATCCAGATCATCAAAGCTAGTGTATTTTAAAATGGTGGATATTGCTTTTAGATCCAAGTGCATTATAGCTTTGTTTATAGCTATATAAGAATTAAATTTATGAGAGCTTGATAGTACACTGAGTTTATCATAGTTTTTTGTTTCTATCAGATATTCTGCAATATCTTCTAAATGGTCTTTATTATAATATGGATATAAATTTTTAGTCATTTTTTTGCAATTAAATTAAAAAAAAAGCAACTATATATATTTTATTTATTAGGTCAAACTATTTTTTAATACTTTTAATATTAAAAATATTGGAAAGTTAAAGTGATTAAGTTTAAACTAAAGCAAATTTTTTATTTTAAATAAATGAATACAATAAATTATATTACGCATGAAAATGGCTTAGTTGTTGCAACAGATAAAGCAAAAGATTTTGAATCTGTAACTATTAGTATATTAGTTAAAAATGGGAGTAGAAATGAAAATAAACAGAATAATGGGATATCTCACTTTTTAGAGCATATGGCATTTAAAGGTACTACAACAAGAACAGCAAAAGATATAGCTGAAGAATTTGATATGATTGGTGGCTATTTTAATGCATATACTTCTAGAACTTCAACTGTTTACTATGCTAAAGTTCTTAAAAATGATTTAGAGAAGGCTCTTGATATAATTACAGATATATTATTGAATTCAACTTTTGCAAAGGAAGAGTTAGAGAAGGAAAGACAAGTTATATTTCAGGAATTATGTATGACAAAAGATACACCTGATGATATTGTATTTGATTATTTTCAAGAGACTGCATTTAAAAATCAACCATTAGGTCGATCAATTTTAGGTGCAGAAGAGTTTATAAAAAATTTAAAAAGAGAAGAATTATCAAAATATTTTAAAAATCAATATTCAACTAAAAACACTATTATTTCAGCTGCTGGTAATTTTGATTCAAGGCAATTTAATGATTTAATTAGTAATAGGTTTGCAAATTTTCAAAATACCAATGTTAAACAATATGAAAAAGGAATTTACACTGGTGGTGAATTACATGTTCAGAAAGATTTAGAACAAGCTCAATTTTTATTAGGCTTTGAAGGAGTATTTTATCTAGATAAAGATTTTTATGATGCGCAAATTCTTTCAATTATTCTTGGTGGTGGGATGTCATCGAGATTGTTTCAAGAAATTCGTGAAAAAAGAGGTTTAGTTTATAATATTTCATCATACTCAACCAGTTATAGTGATTGTGGAATTTTTGGAGTTTACTCTGCACTTGATCCTGTAAATATTAATATTCTTATAGATTTAATAGTTAGTGAATTATTTAATATTACAGATAAAATTAATGAAAAAGAAATTATGCGTGCAAAAGCGCAAATTAAATCTAGTTTATTAATGTCTATGGAAAGTACTACTGCAAGAGCAAAAAAATTATGCAATAATTTTGCTATGTTTGGAAGGTATATTAGTAATGATGAAATCTTAGAAAAAATAAATAATGTAAATTTTCAATCTCTTCAAAAATTAGCAAAAAAAATCATATCTAATAACAATATTACTATAACTACACTTGGAAATGTTGCAAATATTTATAGTTATAATAAGATTGTAGATAAGCTAAAATTATAAAAGTATACAATGTCTAAAGCTATAAAATTAATTAGGTTAGGTGATAATCAAGAATACCAAATAGAAAATTTAGAAAAGCAAAGCCCTAAAGAAGGACAGGTATTAGTTAAAAACATTGCTTCGGGAATTAATCAAGATGATGTATTTATTAATATTCCTGCTGATAAGCCATATGTAATTCCAGGGTATAGTGCAAGTGGTGAAATTATTGAAATTGGAGCTAATATAACAGGTTTTAAACCTGGAGATTCTGTAGTTTATATGACAAAAAATAGTGGATCTTTTCAGGAAAATACTGTTGTAGATTATACTGATTTAATTTCAGTGCCTGAAGAAATTTATGATAAAATTGCTGGTGCGTCATATTATTCAGGAATGATGGCACATTCACTTTTAAAAAGAGTTTTTATAGTTAATTCAAATATAATAATTTTAATTCATAACGTTACCTCAGGGATTGGTTATATTCTTGCACAATGGGCTGATAGTTTAGGTGCTGTTGTGATTGGCAGTGTTGATGATGATAGTAAGAATAATTTTGCTTTAAAATATGGTTGTAAAAAAGTTATTAATTATAAATCTGAAAACTGGGTGCAAGAAATAATGGAATTTACAAAGGGATATGGGGTAAATGCAATATATGATTCGTTAGGTAATGATACCTTTGAAGGAAATATAAAATGTATAACAAAAATGGGCATTTTAGTTTGTTATGGTCCTCAATCAAAAACAATCACTAACATAGACTCAAATAAAATTGCTGAAAAATCTTTATATATAACTTTTCCATCAATATTTGATTATAAAAGTAATAAAATGGAAAGAGTATTAAGTTCAGATGAGTTATTTTCCATGATTAAAGCTGGTAGGATTAAAGTTGAAATTTCTGATGAATTTGGTTTAGATAACGCTAGTCAAGCTTTTGAAAAGATTAAAAATAATAATGTAATGGGATCTATAATAATTAATATTTAGACTATTTATTTGTATTTGTAGTTTTAACAAGAAAGAATTGCAAATAATTAGTTAATGTATTATTTTACTTGTTAAAAAGGATAATTTTATAAATAAATTTTACAAATGAGTTTAAAAATAAGTATTCCAACTGAAAGTCAATTATCACCTAAAATTGCGGTTTTTGGAGTTGGTGGAGGAGGTGTAAATGCTGTCAATAATATGATTTCTGCAAATTTAGAAGGTGTAGATTTCTTTGTTGCAAATACAGATGCTCAAGCACTAGATAATTCGCTTGCAACAAATAAAATTAAATTTGGTGTTAATTCTACAAAAGGACTAGGAGCTGGATCTGACCCAAAAGTTGGTGCGATTGCAGCCGAGGAGTCGTCAAGCGAGATAACAGAAGCTTTGGATAAGTATAATTTGGTTTTTATTACTGCTGGAATGGGTGGTGGCACAGGTACTGGAGGTGCTCCAATTGTTGCAAAATTAGCAAAAGAGAGAAATATTCTTACTGTAGGGGTAGTAACTAAACCCTTCCATTTTGAAGGTGCTAGAAGAATGAAAGTTGCAGAAGAGGGCTTAGATGAACTTCAAAAATCTGTAGATACACTTATTATTATACCAAATCAAAATCTTTTTAGGTTAGCAAACGAAAAAACAACTTTTGCTGATGCATTTAAAATGGCAGATGAAGTATTGCATGCTGGTGTTAAAGGTATTACTGATTTGATAACAAAGCCTGGCTTAATAAATTTAGATTTTGCTGATATTCATGCTGTTATGAATGAGAAAGGTAAGGCAATGATGGGAACTGGTGAAGCTGAAGGAGAAAATAGGGCAGTGAAAGCTTCTGAAGCTGCAATATCTAATCCTTTATTAGATCATTCTTCTATGAAAGGTGCAAGAGGTGTGCTGATAAATATTACTGGAGGAATGGATATGACATTGTTTGAAGTTGATGAAGCTGCAAATAGGATTAAGGAAGAAGTGGATCCAAATGCAAATATTATTTTTGGTTCAGCTTTTGATGTTGATTTAGAAGGTAAATTAAGAGTTTCTGTTGTAGCAACAGGTATAGATGCAAAAACTGTGAAAATTATTGATAATAATTTAGTGAATAAATTGGGTGATATTTCTATTACAAATAAAGAACCTAGTAAAGAAGTTAAAGTTGAGGTAACTAATAAAGAGCAGTTTATTGATAATCAGGAAGAAAGTATTGTAGAGAATAAAAAAGATTCTCCAATGCAAGTAAAACACTTAAATACAAGCAATAATGATGATAAATTAAGTTTAGATGATAGTGTTGATGAAAAAGATGAAAATTATATACCAAAGCAGAATTCATTTTATTTTAATCTTAATAAAAATAATCATGAATATAAAAAACATGATGAAAAAGAACTTAATAATAATTCAAGTGATAAGGAAGAAGTTGTTAATAAAAAAGATTTTAATAAAATAAAATCTTCAAGCAGTATTTTTGAGATTCCAACTTTTTTAAGAAATAAGAAAGATTAAAAAAAACCACACACTTTATATAAGTGCATGGCTTTTGAGATTTAGTCTTATTAATAGACTACTATTATGAAACTTTACCATCAGTATTTGTACAAATATCTCCTGAACCACCAGATACAAATTGTACTACATTATCTGCTCCGAATAGTATTCCCATTCCAACTGCAACGGCAATAGCTACACCCCATTTAATCTTTC
This sequence comes from Candidatus Aquarickettsia rohweri, assembly GCF_003953955.1. Taxonomy (GTDB): domain Bacteria; phylum Pseudomonadota; class Alphaproteobacteria; order Rickettsiales; family Midichloriaceae; genus Aquirickettsia; species Aquirickettsia rohweri. Next base: position 11,726 of record NZ_RXFM01000015.1, read on the forward strand.
CTAAAAATAGTCCAATTGCCATGGAAATAATTACTAAAGTAGCAATGGTCTTACCTGTTGCACCTTTAGCAACAGCTATTACATTACATAAAACATCAGCTATTCCTTGTCCAGCATCTTTGCTATCTTTTCCTTTAGAAGGAGTTGCCCCCGGAGTTGTCTCTACTGCGAATGAACTAATACTATGAAAAGAGCTAACTGAAAAAACTACTAAAAATATAATTAAAAACTTTTTTAAATTTAATAACATCGTACCCACTACATTTAAGTTATAATAAGAAAAATAGTATCACACTGATTATTGTTGGCAATGTTTTTTATAAGTATATTAAAAAAAATTGCTTAAATTTATCAAAAATTTTTATAATATTGAAATAATATCCATTTGAGTGGCTGGGATGGGAGGATTCGAACCTCCGCATGACGGTATCAAAAACCGTTGCCTTACCGCTTGGCGACACCCCAATTGGATTTATGAGAAGATATTATATATGAAATAATTTTTTTCAAGCTTTTATTGTAAATTTTATGTTATAAAGCAGTAGAACATTACATTTAATTTATTAAATCCATGAGTCAAAAGGAGTTATTTTATCATTTAAAAGATATAAATAAGGTTGCTGAGATGATTGTGCAAGAGCTTAAGGGTACAAAAGTTTTACTTTTATTTGGTGATCTTGGAGCAGGTAAAACAACTTTAACAAAGCATATTATTAAAACTTTAGGGGGTGACAGTAATGAAGTAACAAGTCCAACTTTTAATTTACAGCATATATATAATACAAAGTATCATAGAATATACCATTTTGATTTATATAGAATTAAATCTCTGGAAGAATTATTTAATGTGGGGGTTGAGGAAGCTTTAAATAATGGATTATTGATTTTTGAATGGGGAGAATTGGTAGAAAGGTATTTTAATTGTAATTATTTAAGATTAGATTTAAAATTTTGTAAAGGTATTGACAAAAGAAAAATTTTGTTAACCAATAAAAATTATAACAATTAGTAAATCCTTAAAATAAAGTTATTTAAGTAGCAAAAAGTTATAACGTTACATTATGTTTCTAAAGTCTTTCAATTTTTATTAAAAGTAAAATAATCTTGTAAAAATTACTATATACATTAGACTGAGTTACTAATATATGTGGTGAATCAGTGTGCATGATTAGTAAAATATTTGTGGTAATTTTGTTTTCTAATTTACACATAATTTATGCCATGGCTGATATTAAGGTAGTTGACGGAGATACTTTGATTATAGATGGTAAAAGGATAAGGATGCAGGGAATAGATGCCCCTGAGATTAAACAAGAATGTATAGCAAATACTGGTAAAGTTAGAATAAAGATACCATGCGGTCAGATATCAAGATATATGTTAAAGCATTTAATAGGTGGAGATAAAGTTAGATGTACAAATGAAGGGACAGATAAATATAAGAGACAGCTGGCTTACTGCTTTGTTAATCAGATAAATTTAAATAAAGAGATGGTGAGATTTGGTTATGCTTATGCGTATTCAGAATATGATAAAAGTTTTGTTAAAGAAGAGGAATTTGCAAGAGCTAATAAATTTGGATTTTGGGATGGTGAATTTCAAAAGCCTTCAAGATATAGAGGGCTTAAAAAAAGGAATCGGGCAAAGTAAATATATAAAGCGTTTATGACACTAGTTGTGTCTCAAGTCTGTCACCTATATGATCATGATAATACTCACTCAAAATTTTAACCATGTCAATGGCGAAGGTAATACTTAATCTTGGTGATTTACAAACATGTGAAACTGCTTCATAATCTTCGTCATACATATATTTAGCCATGATTAAAGCCTAGACTTCTATATTATGTTCTAATGTTGGTATATCTTCTTGAGCATATGTTGGCATATTATAAGCGCTTGGATTATTAGCTGTTGCAATAGTGCTATGAACATCATTCACACAGTCTTCTAAATATGAATTCACTAAAGCAGCTGTTTCATATTGATCTTTTTGATTAACTTTCCCAAGCTCCTCATACATTTTGATTGTTAGAAGTCCAAATGGACATTTGGGCGCTTCTGATTCTGTTATATTTTTAGTTAAAATAAATTCTTTAATATTATATATATCTAATTTATCTGCATAATTCTTAAACTTTGAAACTTTTTCATATTTATACAAATGATATTTGATGAAGTTATTTTTTACAAATAAACAGCTTTTATTACTCATAAATGTATCTGTATACTTACTGCATTCAGGGTCGCTTATTAGGTGGGATATAGATCTAGTAAGGACAGCAAAAGTCTTACATATATCTACCATCATCTTTGAAATTAGATTTGTATACGCTAGTAGCAATTCCGTAGCTAGATCTGCGCAAAAATTATACTGATTTTCTGAAATTTTCTTAATTTTATCTCTTATAGACTGTAATTCTTGATGTTCTTTTGATAATCTTGACATATTGCATTCTTAAATATATTTATTAGTATATATTATGCTCTATTTTTACAAATTATATCTATTATTTTATTTAAATTTTTATATTTAAATTTCAATACCATGATTTATCATTAACATGATAATATATATTATGGAAAATAAATATTATATTGATGAGAGATTAATTATATTGTAAGTTTATTTTGTATAGTGTGAGTGGTAATATTTTAAAATGAAGGCTACCAATAAATTAAAAGTTCTAGGTGTAAGTGAAGGACTTCAAGACATAGAAAAAGATTTTTCAGAATTATATAGTAGTGAAATTATATATACTAGTGAAAATTCTCAATATCCACAGGAAAACACCCAAGCTGAATGGGATGCATGCCCTTTTAAGCTACAATCAGAAAGATTAATAGAAAAACTTGTTGAGATATCAGGAAATCAAAAATTTAGAGAATTAAATGCATATTTAACTCAATGTACTTCTGTAGGTGCTACAAGAACGACTAATGATTCTATTAAGGAGTTAGCAGAACATATATATTTCCAATTGCTTGATGCAAAGAGGAAAGGAATAGATGTAGAAAAAACTTTTTCAGGATTGATAAATAATTCTGCATTTATTTGCAATGAGGGTGGATATACTAACCTACAAAACTTGTCTATGGCAATAGATGGTGGTTCAAAATTGATCTATAATGCTAAATATGAATTTATAGTAGGTGCAACTAGAGAATTTTTAAGGCAGTTTCAGGGTCAAGCAGGATATAGACCTGGTAATGAAGTACATTATGTCAATCAATTAATTACTTCAATAAAGCAAGAATACAACTTATCCCCTCCTCCGGATATGTATGCAAATAATCAGGGTATAAACCAATTAATAGCCACTGGCAAATATCGTGAATACATAGATTCATTATTTTCATCAAAATTAGCAGCAAATGGAATGCTAGGAATTATGGTAAATAAAGTTGCACTTCAACTACAAGATGAAGATAGTATCAGAAGAAAATTTGATATGGGAAGCCCGGAAGATCGATATAATAAGTATCAAATGATAGAGATTTTTCAAAATGTTTTCAGACCATATGTAGATCAGATAGTTTTAGAATTAATAGAATATCAATTACTTGATATTAATTGTCAAACTGAAGATCAAGAACTACAGGGAATATATTACTTAGATATTATTGGATATAAATCAAATTATCTAAAAACATTAGAAATCATAATGGCAGATTTTTTAGATAAAAACGGATATTTAGAAAATGTATCGTTTAAATTTAAAGATGGTAATATAGTAATGGTAGAAGATTCAGTATTCTGTTGTTTCAATATTATTTTAGGGGATAACAGGAATTATAAAGAAGAAATAGATTTGCGTAAATTAAGTGAGCTACCTTTCCAAGGTAAAAAATTTGTTGATGTGATAAGGGAATTATTGATAAAAGAAGCAGATATAACAAATGTGGATACACTAGAAAAACATTTATTAAGTGAAGAGCAATTATTTGAAAATATGGATATAGTTGCTAAAAGGAGGAGTATAGTATCCTCATTGATTAAAGAAATAAAGCAGGAAATGCCTGATGCAAAAATTCCTGATAAATTACTATCTATTGCTGAAGCGGATTTAACTAAGTGTTTAGCCTTATTATCTGATAGAGTTATAAAGTTTTATACAGTGCAAGATATGAACTTTAGTGAGCAAGATTTTGATGAATTATGTGAATTATATGATGTTAATCTCCAGAAATTCAAAGCTTTGACATCAGATTCTATTAAAATGCTTTGTATTCATTGAGCAACATTTAGTGAGCTAAGCCAACTATATGATACTAATTTCCAGAAATTCCAGAATTTGACTTCAGGTTTAATAGTAGATACCTATGAGGCAGGTGTATCATTTAACGAGTTAAGTCAGTTATATGATAATGACCTATCAAAGTTTAAAACTTTAGTATATGCAAACCATTTAACTGACATGACATATATTCAATGTAGCCAGTTATATGATGCTGATAAACAAAAATTTCAACATATATTATTTGTAGTTTTTAAAAGTGGTATGTAGTATGATCAATGTAACGAGTTATATGATGCTGATAAACAAAAATTACAATATATAATAAAAGCACTTAATAAAACAGATGCAACATTTAATGAATTGAGCCAATTATATGATGATGATTTTAGAAAGTTTGAGGATTTGATAAATATTGAACAAATGATTTATAGCCAAGGAGTAGAGTTCAATGAGTTAAGTCAATTATATGATACTAATTTGCAAAAATTTCAGGCTCTTTTTTCACCTAATTCAATATTTTTTGTAAAACTCGGAGTTAAATATGAATTTCTTAATGGCATGTATGATGATAATCTTGAAAAATTTGAAAGAATTATCTTTTCTCTAGTTCCGGGTTTCAATTATGCGAATATAAGTATTGAGAATTTGAGTGAAGAGTATGACAAGGGTAGAGAAAGGTTTGATGAATTGACCTCAGATGATGTAAAAACTATTTGGAAACAACGAGTCAGTTTTTCATATATAAGTAAAATATATGATTCTGATTATGAAAAGTTTAATAGCTTAACCTCTGAAGCAGCTTTATTTTTATATGATAAGGTCATAAAATTCACTGATATGAGTAGTTTATATACTTATAACCGTGAGAAATATAATGAGGTGATTACTGCCGTAGATAAAGTTTTTCATACTGCAAATATAGATGTAGATGAGTTAATTGAACAAGTTAACAATATGATTTTAGAAGGAAAGAATAAGCCAAAAGAAAAACGCAAATTTACTGATGATATTGAAGATCGCAGACAAGAAGCACTTAAGAAACCGAAAATAAATAATAAGCGTACATATGCTGAAAGTTTTCAAGAGCAAAGACAAGAAGAGATAGTAAAAAGACAAAATACTAAAGGCATATAAAATTATAACTTGACATCTTCACAAAAAAAATGAGTAACTTATACTTATGTATATAAACTTTAAATAAACAAATATCATGGGGTATCATAATAAAGATAATGTACAAAAAAATTATGATCGATTTATAGATAGAACTTGTGATATATGTAATGAATATTCTAGCACTAATCCAGATGAAATTGAGCAATTAAAAAAGCAAAGTAATTTGCATAGCAATAATTATAAATTGTGTGTAGGAGATAAAAATGCCTTATTATTATCTTTTACAAATTATAGGTCAGATTCAGAAAAAAAAGCTCAAGATTTCCAGTCTCAAATAGATGGTATTGAAACTGAGTTATCTAGAAGTACTGTTTTATTAAATACAAAAAGTAGGGTACTACAAGATTGCAATGATCATAAAGATAATATAACAGCCCACATTAACGAATTAAGAGTTAATTTACAAGAATTAGATGCTAATAATACAGATTGTCATAATTCTCTTCAATCAAAGGTAGATTAAAATAAAAGAATTAAAGGTGATAAAGATGTATTAGAAGATAGCTATCAGGATCTTCAAAGTGATCTTGAATTGAAAAAACAACAAAAAGATAAATGTGAAGAAGAAAAACAAGAATTAGTTAGTAAGGATTCAGATGCTAAAAATAAATTAGAAGAGCTTCAAGATAATTTTGATAAAATTTCTCAAGAAAAAGAAGATATTTCTACAAGATTAGCTCTACTAGAATCGGATATAAAAATTTGTCAAGAAAATTTAGGAAAAGGATTTAAGGAAGTAGAAGATAATTTAAAAAGTGAGGTTACACGTTTAGAAAATGAATTGAGTAATGTAAGAATTGAGCTAAACCATTGCAGCTCAAATTTAACAAAGACAACTGAAGATAAAGATATATTAACAAATACTAATATAAGCTTAAGTAAAGAGCTTTCTGATAAAAGAATTGCTTTAGAAGAATGTCAAAATGACTTAAAGAAAATTAATGATAAAAGTGAAACGCTGAAGCAAAAAGTAGAAGAATTAACTCAAAAAGTAAATGATCAGGAAGCAGAATGCTTACTATTAAAAGAGAGTAAAGCAATTTTAGATGCTAGAAATAAAACTCTTACAGTTGATTTTAATGAATGCAAGGGAAATTTAAGTAGTTCTAATTAATTACTTAGTAATAAAGAAGAAAGAATAGTTGAACTTAGCGATAAAATATCAAGATTGGAAACAGAGAAAGAAAATTATAAAGTAAAGTTGTTAGAAGCAAAGCAAAATAAAATGGAAGGATACAAGGCGTCGTGTGATTTAATGTAAGCGCTAAAATAAGGGCATCTAGGCAAGAATAAAAATAAGTGGTAGAACAAAAGCCTAAAAAAATAGAGGCTAATGATGCTATTAGAAAAAAAGAAAAAAAGAATAAGTAATGAAAAATGGAAAGAGCTAGTAGAAGAATATAAAAAAAGTAATGTAAGTAAATATGAATTTTGTAAGCAAAAGAATGTGCCGAGAAGTACATTTTATAAATGGCACAGAATTCTTGTAGGAAATAAAAGAAATACAGTAAAAAATAAATTTATACCAATAAGAGTGAAAGAATGCGAAGAAGAAAGAAG
>NZ_RXFM01000149.1 GCF_003953955.1 Candidatus Aquarickettsia rohweri
CTACAAGAATTCTGTGCCATTTATAAAATGTACTTCTCGGCACATTCTTTTGCTTACAAAATTCATATTTACTTACATTACTTTTTTTATATTCTTCTACTAGCTCTTTCCATTTTTCATTACTTATTCTTTTTTTCTTTTTTTCTAATAGCATCATTAGCCTCTATTTTTTTAGGCTTTTGTTCTACCACTTATTTTTATTCTTGCCTAGATGCCCTTATTTTAGCGCTTACTTTATAATTCTCATTATCTATCAAAATAGTTGCTATTACTATACTTTCATCAACTTTTAAATCTTGGACTTTTTTCCATATTGAATCCCCTTGAAATGTTCTTACTATATCCTCTAATGAACTTACATTATCAAAATCAAGTTTATAAATATAAGTTTTTGTATCGGTGTCTTTTGAAATATCACTTTCTTTGGATTTAACAAAAACAAAATCGTATTTTACACCACCAACACTAATAGCTTTTGGGTATCTAATAGATTCACCATATTCTAAATTTGCCATATCATATACTAATAATTAATAAAGTTATTTTAGGTCTTAATCTAATAATAAAATAGTAACCCTACGTCAAATAGAAATAAAAGCTCTAATATTAACTTAGAAGTCAAATAAAAAAATCAGAAATTTGCAGAAACAAAATTACTTAATTCTTTATTTATTTTTTATCCTTTATTTCTATTTATAACAAAGCTTTTATTTACCCTACTCAATAATTTCAGCAACTACACCAGCACCGACAGTTTTGCCACCTTCTCTAATCGCAAACTTCAACCCCTTATCCATTGCTATTGGCGCTATTAATTTCACCACTATCTCCGTGTTATCTCCTGGCATCACCATCTCCACTCCTTCTTTTAATTCGATTGTTCCTGTAACATCTGTCGTTCTAAAGTAAAATTGTGGTCTGTAATTCTTAAAAAATGGTGTGTGCCTTCCTCCTTCTTCCTTCTTTAACACATATACTTCTGCCTTAAACTTTGTATGTGGCGTTATACTTCCTGGTTTTGCTAATACTTGTCCTCTCTCCACTTCTTCTTTCGCTATTCCTCTTA
>NZ_RXFM01000150.1 GCF_003953955.1 Candidatus Aquarickettsia rohweri
GGGCCCTGCTTACCGAACCTAGGCTGGCCGAAGGCCAGCCTTAAAAGAAAATATACTACTTACGCCTTAAATCTGGCCTTGAATGGCCAGATTTAAGGCTTATAACGGATTAAATCACAGTCTGAAGGCCCCCTTCAAGGGGCCTTCAGACTGTGATTTAATCCTAGAGCATAGTGGATGGGCCAAAGGCCCATCCACTATGCCGGTCTAATATGACCAGACCAATGGGCCTTTGGCCCATTGGTCTAGTCATATTAGACCTGGCGAATACTAGAATAAACCAAAAAGAGTACGAGTTTGAGCGAAGCGAAAACGAGTCCTAGTCAAGACCAAGTGGGCTTCGCCCACTTAGACTTGACTAGGGCTCAGTAAATTACAGTCAAAACAAGGGCCGAGCAGTGCAAAGAGCAGTGGCCAGCAGCTCAGCCCAAAGGGCTGGGCGTTACGAAATTGCAAAATCCCAGTGTTTTCATACGAAAATCGTGAAGTACTCCCCGCTCAATGATGGGGCCACTGGACTATATTTTGTACTATAAGTCAAAATAAAGACGCGCCTGCCCACATGTTGGCCCAGTGTTCCAACCTGAGCAGTGTAAAAGAGCAGTGATCACATCACTTTGAGCAGTCTGAAATCAGGAGCGACCAACTTCGTGAAAGGTCTTAGTGCAATCTTCAAGATTGATAACCCCATTAATTTGGAGTCCACGTCAAATGTGGAAGGGCCACCTGTGTAAGCTTTCTATATGTCAGGTGTAATTTATACTGGCCTTTAAGTAGTGGCCTCTTTCAACTCGTCCTTTTAAGTTGGAAAGAGGCCACTTTATGGATGGCCCAAAGTGTTGTTCAATCATGCTTGTCTATGTTCATGTGTTGGTCCTATTGTTGATGTTCAAATTAAGTCTGATCTATTTTACACAGAGAGGTATATGATAACACAAATGCAATCCAATTTAAGTGGCTATAAAGATGTATTCTTGCCAAGTGTATATGATGCTTTATTACTTAATA
>NZ_RXFM01000151.1 GCF_003953955.1 Candidatus Aquarickettsia rohweri
ATTCTTGAAATACTTCATTAATTTTGGGTCTACTTTCAGCATTATTAACATCTATCATTTCTTTCAGAATATCAAAGATTCTTATACTTTTCAACAGATGCGACAGAACCCAAAAAACTTAAGAAACCCAAAGAAAGGCGGATAATACTTGTCAAGATGGGGATATTTTAGCGTTTACAAATGTATATATAAAAATAGTATACCTGATGGCAAAGGTTACTATTACCCTGTTACTATTCTCACTGATGTAGACAAAAATAATGTAGCTTTTAAGGAAGAATTATTTGGACCAGTATTTATCTATTACTTATGTTGATGATACTCAACAGGCTATCCAATATGCTAATATGAGCGAGTATAGATTATCAGCAGTATTATTTACTGAAAATATAGAAAAAGGAGAAAATATTTGTTTAAATGATTTGAATTTTGGAACTTGCAATCTAAATAAAATGGTGTCATCTGATCCTAGATTGCCATTTGGAGGCGTTAAAAATTCTGGATTTGGCAGAGAATTATCTGAAATTGGTCTTAAAGAATTTGCTAATCTTAAAACTATAAATGTTACTAAGTAAAAATTTAAAATTAGCAAACTGTATATAAACAATTAGATTAAATACTTTGGTTCTGTCGCATCTGTTGAAAAGTATAAGAATCTTTGATATTCTGAAAGAAATGATAGATGTTAATAATGCTGAAAGTAGACCCAAAATTAATGAAGTATTTCAAGAATCATGAATATGGTCCAGAAATAATAATGGTATCATTGTATATGAAAGGAAGATATTCTCTAAGTTATAGAGAGATAGAGGAGATAGGCGGGTTGAGAGGATTCGCCATTGATCACGCTACTTTACAAAGGTGGGTAATAAAGTTTATGCCAATACTTGAAGGAAGATTCAGAAAAAGAAAGAAGCCAGTCAATGGTAGTTGGAGAATGGACGAG
>NZ_RXFM01000152.1 GCF_003953955.1 Candidatus Aquarickettsia rohweri
CTACAAGAATTCTGTGCCATTTATAAAATGTACTTCTCGGCACATTCTTTTGCTTACAAAATTCATATTTACTTACATTACTTTTTTTATATTCTTCTACTAGCTCTTTCCATTTTTCATTACTTATTCTTTTTTTCTTTTTTTCTAATAGCATCATTAGCCTCTATTTTTTTAGGCTTTTGTTCTACCACTTATTTTTATTCTTGCCTAGATGCCCTTATTTTAGCGCTTACTTTTTAAATAAAAAGTATTTCTTATCTCTCAATTTGGCGTCATGGTAAATAATGGTGATCTTTCTTTTAATATAGATATATTTAAATCAGATTTACTTATTAAACTAATAATAGCCAAACTAAACACAATAATAAAGCCTGTTAAATAAAGGATATTTTTAAATTCTAAAATTTTTTTCAACTTCCCTTTTTTAGTATTTTTATTTTCTAGACAATTAGCACTAGTATATAAAATTAAATTCTGCTCCTTTCCAATTTTATCCATAACTTGATTGCAGGCATCTATACATAATCCACAACCAATACACTCCATTTGCATGCCATCTCTTATATCTATTCCCGTAGGGCATACTAATACGCATTTATAACAATCTATGCAATCTACTTTATTTTCATTTATTTTAGCTCTTGGTTCTCCTCTTCTATAATCATAAGTTACAACTTTAGTGCTATTTTCAATCATTGCAGATTGAAATCTCCCATAAGGACACATATAAATACGTAAGCGCTAAAATAAGGGCATCTAGGCAAGAATAAAAATAAGTGGTAGAACAAAAGCCTAAAAAAATAGAGGCTAATGATGCTATTAGAAAAAAAGAAAAAAAGAATAAGTAATGAAAAATGGAAAGAGCTAGTAGAAGAATATAAAAAAAGTAATGTAAGTAAATATGAATTTT
>NZ_RXFM01000153.1 GCF_003953955.1 Candidatus Aquarickettsia rohweri
CTACAAGAATTCTGTGCCATTTATAAAATGTACTTCTCGGCACATTCTTTTGCTTACAAAATTCATATTTACTTACATTACTTTTTTTATATTCTTCTACTAGCTCTTTCCATTTTTCATTACTTATTCTTTTTTTCTTTTTTTCTAATAGCATCATTAGCCTCTATTTTTTTAGGCTTTTGTTCTACCACTTATTTTTATTCTTGCCTAGATGCCCTTATTTTAGCGCTTACTTAACTGGACGTGTAGTGGACCAAGCAAATGTTATATCTCCAGCTACAAAAGATCAGCTAACAGAAATTCTTACAAATATAGAGAATACTACTACAGATCAAATAGTAATAGTAACATTACCAACTCTTGATGGTAATTCTATAGAAGATTACGGTTATAAATTAGCTAGGCACTGGGGTATTGGTCAAAAAGATAAAGATAATGGAGCTATAATTATTGTAGATGTGAATGAAAGATCTATACGCATAGAAGTTGGCTATGGTCTTGAAGCTAAACTTACTGATGCTGTGACATCAGAAATTATTCGTAATCAAATAGCCCCATGTAAGCGCTAAAATAAGGGCATCTAGGCAAGAATAAAAATAAGTGGTAGAACAAAAGCCTAAAAAAATAGAGGCTAATGATGCTATTAGAAAAAAAGAAAAAAAGAATAAGTAATGAAAAATGGAAAGAGCTAGTAGAAGAATATAAAAAAAGTAATGTAAGTAAATATGAATTTTGTAAGCAAAAGAATGTGCCGAGAAGTACATTTTATAAATGGCACAGAATTCTTGTAG
>NZ_RXFM01000154.1 GCF_003953955.1 Candidatus Aquarickettsia rohweri
GTTTAAAAAACTTAGAGATAATATATGTGATGAATTTGAAAAGATAGAAAATGAATTTGGATCATCTGTGTCTTTTAAACGTAAAAAATGGTATAGAGATGGAGGAGGTGGTGGTGAAATGTCAATCATGCGTGGATCAATTTTTGAAAAAGTAGGAGTAAATATATCCACAGTTTATGGAGAATTTTCTGATCAATTTGCAAAAGAAATACCTGGTTGTGAAAATGACAATAATAATTTTTGGGCTAGTGGAATTTCTTTAGTTGCACATATGAATTCCCCACATATTCCAGCAGTTCATTTTAACACAAGAATGATTGTAACAACTAAGCAATGGTTTGGTGGCGGTGGAGATTTAACTCCAATTTTTCCAAATAATGATGATACAGAATTATTTCATAAACATTTTAAAATAGCATGCGATAAATTTGATAAAAATTATTACTCAAGATTTAAAAAAAATTGTGATGAATATTTTTATTTACCTCATAGAAAGGAGCCTAGAGGGGTTGGTGGGATTTTTTATGACTATTTAAACAGTGGTAACTGGGAAAAAGATTTTGAATTTACTAAAGAAATTGGTGTACAATTTAAAAAGGCTTTTTTTAGTATTATAAAGAGAAATATTATGAAAAAATGGACAAAAGTAGAAAAATCTATGCAACTAGAAAAAAGAGGGAGATATGTGGAATTTAATTTATTATATGACAGAGGCACAAAATTTGGTTTAATGACTAATGGTAATACTGAAGCCATTCT
>NZ_RXFM01000155.1 GCF_003953955.1 Candidatus Aquarickettsia rohweri
GATTATAAAACTATGGATATAAATTACATGGAAAGTGTAATTTGGGCATTTAAAGAGTTGCATAGTAAGGATTTGATATATCAATCTATGAGAGTGATGCCATATTCATGGGCATGTGAAACGCCTGTTTCAGATTTTGAAACAAGGATAGATAATTCTTATAGAGAGAAACATAGTAAAGCTGTAACTCTTGGTTTTAAGCTTTCAGAAGAAAATGAAATTATTGAAGGCTATAAAGAAATCCATCTTGCTATTTGGACTACAACTCCTTGGACTTTGCCATCTAATTTAGCAGTTGCTGTAGGTGAAAATATTGATTATGTAGCAGTTGAAAAAGATGGAGTTGCAATTATTATTGCTAAAAAATTATTATCTAAATATGAAAGAGAGCTAGGTAATTATATAGTAAAAAAAATAAAAGGTAAGGATTTAATAGGGCTGAAATATAAACCACCGTTTGATTATTTTAAAAAACATGAAAATGCTTTTAAGATACTTCATGCAGATTTTGTAACAACTGATGATGGTACTGGAATAGTGCATATTGCACCTGGTTTTGGTGAAGATGATCAGGTATTATGTGAGAAAAATAATATAGAATTGGTATGCCCAGTTGATAGTGCAGGGAAATTTACGCATCCAGTTAAAGAGTATATTGGAACCCAAGTTTTTGAAACAAATGAAGAT
>NZ_RXFM01000016.1 GCF_003953955.1 Candidatus Aquarickettsia rohweri
GATGTTCTGTGCAACAACTAAGGGTGCTAAAGCTAGTGCAAATATTTATAGTATTATTGAAACTTGCAAAGTAAATAAGATTAATCCTTATGATTATTTAAAATATTTGCTGAATCATATTCATGATTATTCTGATCCAAAAGAGTTAGTAAATTTACTTCCATATAATATTGATAAAAAAATATCATCAAATTAAATTTTTTTTAGAATTATCAAAAAACTTAAGAAACCCAAAGAAAGGCGGATAATACTTGTCAAGATGGGGATATTTTAGCGTTTACTTTTATACCCACATTAATGTTGACTTAAGTAAAATACTAACAATAAAATTTAGCTTTAGTCAAACTTAATTTTTATATTAATATAATAAATTATTATTAACTAATGAATTTAAATGTGTTATATATTTTCTTGTCTTATAGGGCGGAGTAGCTCAGCTGGTTAGAGCAGCGGAATCATAATCCGCGTGTCGGGGGTTCGAGTCCCTCCTTCGCTAACATTTGGCCGCTATAGCACAGTGGCAGTGCACTTCATTGGTAATGAAGAGGTCGTAGGTTCGATTCTTACTAGCGGCACCATACTTATTATTTTGGTCATATAAGCATTTCCTTATTATATTTAAATAAATAAAATATTAAAATATTGTTTGTGGGGAAATTACCTTAATGATCAAAAGTTAAAATAAATTCAGTACCTTTGCCTTTGGTGCTATTACATATGATATCTCCACCCATTTTACGCATTGCTTCCTTACAAAAATTTAAACCTATTCCATATCCTTCTGTTGTTGCATATTTTTGAAAAAGTTTTGCAAACAATTTTTTATTCATGCCATTTCCATTATCCTTGATATGCAAATTGGTGTCATTAATAAATATTTCTATTTTTGCTTCATTCCCAGCATATTTGAAAGCGTTTTTAAGTAAATTAAATATTACATGGCATAATAATGTATTTGAACCTGTAAAAACAAAATCTTTTTTTGGGGTATTTCGATTTAAGAATGATACTCGCTGCTGTTGTTCTTCATTCATATAATATTTATTCAATGCATCATTGACACACTTTATAACAGAATATTGCTTCCAATCTTTGGGTTTTTCAAAATTGTCAATTTTTATACTACTTAACATTATATCAATGTCATGTATGGCTTGTTTATTACATTCTCTTAAATTTTTAGTATATTTTTTTATATTCTCAAGGTTATTATTCTCTAAAGCTTTTTCTATTAACTCAGCACTCATTAATCCTATAGAAAGTGGTAAAGTAAGGTTATGTGCTATTGATCGTCCTAATATCTCCAGTGTTTTTTGCTTTGTTTTTTCCTCTCTAAGCTTATGATAAACAATATAGGTTATTGTTAAAAATAATACTCCTACTGAGTAGGTAGAATAAAAAATATTATTTATGTGATTATCTAATTTTATTTCATAACCAATTAATTTAGTAAAAGATATATAAGTAATAATACTACAAGAAAATCCTAAAATCATTAATAATACTGCAATTAAAAATTTACTAAAGATAAAAAGCAAGATCATTGATAAAACACATAATAACCCCCACATTAAATCATATCCACTACTAATAAATAGGTATGTATTTGTAAATGGCAATGTTATGAATAGTGAAAAATACCATAGCTTTAAATTGTATTTATCGGTATATAAAGGGCGTATTATAATAATAAATGCAAGAAATAGAGATGTGTACCTTAAATATTGCGAAACTATATTTACATAGTCAGTTGCTGGATAATATCCTGTTACCAAGATAGGAATATTAAGTATTATAATGAAAAAACAAAATGGCAAATAAACTGCCTCCCCTTTCTCTATTTGCTTTTTTATTTTTATAAAAAGTAACGTTTTTTTTTCTAGGGAAGTTTTTAGTGATTTTATGGGATTAAATGACCATTTTTGCGCTTTTATATTTTTTTTTTTAAATAATGGCTACAAAAAAGTCCTATAGCACTACCTATTGTACCTGTTGTCATGTTGACAACTCCAAAATCAGAAGATATATACCTTCCTAACAAACATAATAAAATTGCCATTATAACACTGTATAAAAATGAGGTTGAGTTAGTCCTAAATTTTAGAAATCCAGCTGTAAGAGGTACTAATATTATTGGTACCCAAAAATTAAACACCATAAAAATAGCCTTTAGTATACTATCTACTAAAAATGCACATATAACACATAATAAACTTATCAAAAAAGTAAATATTATTGCTATTTTTATTTGTTGCTTATTAGTAATCTTACTGTTTATTTTTTTTGCTATATCATGTGCGATGATTGCACTAGCATTATTTAACCAAGAATCAGCTGTAGACATAATAATAGCTAATATACCAACTAACATCATACTTTTGAGTATGGGAGGTAAATAATTATTAATAAAATGATAAAATACTAAATTGGGTTCAATTTCAGGAGTTTTAATACGCATCATCAACCCTATTAAAAGTATTAAAATAGAAAATATTAGAGTTAAAAAAGCACAAATATTATATGTTTTTTTTAATTTTTCTTGGTTATTAGACATTAATAGTCTTTGTATATATGGTGCACTATGTAAAGGTATTATTGTATAAAAAATATACCCGATAAATAATATTATAGTGTCTTTTATTAAAAATGAATCAAAATGAGATTTTGGTAACGATGTTTTAATTTTATAATAACCTCCTACCTCATAATATAAAAAACCACAAACTATTGGTAAAATACAAAAAAAGATGAAAAATTGAAATATATCAGTTAATACAACACCTCTTATGCCACCAAAAGCAGAATAAAAGGTCAGTATACTAAACCCTATCATAACTCCTATATGATATTGTATTTGGAAATATTCTTGAAATAAGTAGCCAATTGCAAGCATTTGAGTAGTTATAAATCCTATGCTCAAAATAATAGAGCAAAAGTTTGTTATATGAAGAGCTAGTTTGCCATACAACTTATACATTATCTCACTTAGAGATATACAATTTTTAAATTGGTAAATATTAGAGATGTATAACCTAGATGTTATTAACCAAGATAAAAAACATAAAAGTACAGGGATACCATAAATAAGCCCACTTTGAAATATCTCTGCTACATCTCCCATAGTGCTTCTTGCACTAATATAAGTTGCAAAGTTTGTTGCAACTAAGGCAATTAAAGGAAAATTGCCACTACCAACTGTATATTCTCTTATAGTTTTGATTTTAGTAGATTTATAAAGACCTATTACTAAACAAAGAAGAAGATAAATTCCAACTATTGATAAATCAAGTATATGCAATTTTTCCATTTTTAGTACATAACAATTTTATATAAATATTAACCATGTACTAAATAAAATTAAAAGCAAAAATTACATTTAATTACTAAAATAGTAATTAAATGGTTTTAAATAATTCCTATTTCCTCAATTATTTTATAGCCTATATTAATTGCAATTGCCCAAATTAATAACCCTGCAGCTTTATTAATACATTTGATCCAAAATTCTGCCTTACTTAATTTATGTAATTTATTTCCTGCAAGTGCTAAACTATAAAACCATAGCCAAGAAATAATTATGCAGCTTACAGCATATGCTAATTTTGTAGAGCCTTGATATTGTATAGAATTACTACCTATAACCATAATAGTATCTGTAATTGCATGAGGATTAAAAATAGAGACAGAAGTTGTAAATAAAATCTGTTTTTTTGCTGAAAGGGCTTTCTTTTTTGATGATAATTTAACTTCTGCTTTACTCCATGTAACATAACCAATATATATGAAGAAGAAAAAGCTCAAAATATATAAAGTTAATTTTAACCATGATAACTTTAAGATTAGAAGTGAAATTCCTAATATAGATAAAATGATGAGAGTTGTATCACAGAGAGATGCGGTGATAATACTAGGAAGAACCATTTTTAAACTTGGTTGTGTAGCACCTTGATTAAATATAAATAGATTTTGCATGCCAAGTGGCATAATTAACCCAAATGTTAATATAGCTCCATGCGCTATTGCAAAAAATACTTCCATTATTATTTATATTAAATTTATCAATAAACTAATGCAAAGTATATATAAACGAATGATTGGTTTTTTGCAAATATAATATATTTACACAATATGCTTATGATTAATATAGCTCATAATTTTCTCTTTATTTTCTTATTGTTATTTTAATCAATATTTAAAATTTTATGAATTTGAAGAGATAGTATAGCTTTATGTTTTTTTGCAATTTTTTGAGCTAAAATAATATTTTTGTGATTAATTTTATCATTATACTCATCCATAGGCTGGACATAAACAGGTATGTTATGTTTAGTTTGGCCAACTTCTGATATATCAGAATAACTTATATTATTTGATGATATAAGAAATTTTATTGCAATTGCTTGTTTTAATATATCATCTCTAATTAATGAGTACTTACCATTGGATATTTTAGGTGAGCAAACTAACTCTACTTGTTTTGGAATGTTTGAATATAGAGTGCCATTAGTTTCAAGTTGTATTTTATAATTATTTTGTATTAGAAGAGTGCATAGTTGAGAGATATTTTGCCTAAAAGGTTCTCCACCTGTTATGACAATAAGAGGTTTTATTTGATTAAATGATTTTATTTTATTTAGAATATCAGTATTTAACAGTAATTTATAATCATCAAAGTCAGTATCGCAAAATTTGCATGCTAAATTGCAACCGCTTAGTCTAACGAAAATTGCTTGGTGTCCACAATATGGCCCTTCCCCTTGGATTGTCTCAAAGATTGAATGTATTTTTAAACTATTGCCATCCCCCTTTTCAAATGGCAATTTTGCATTAGTACCAAACATATCTTATTTTGATTTAAGACCTGTAGAGCCAAATCCTGCATCCCCTCTAGAATTGTTAATATGTAATTGATCAACTAAATTCCATTCAATTTTTTCATATTTAGCAATCACTAGTTGTGCTATGCGCATCCCTCTTTCAATTGTAAAGTTTTTGTTGCCTAGATTTATAAGCGGGACTTTGATTTCGCCTCTATAATCAGAATCAATAGTTCCAGGAGCATTGATTACAGTGATTCCATGTTTAAATGATAATCCAGAACGTGGACGAACTTGGCCTTCAAACCCTTCTGGTATTGCAATTGATATTCCTGCAGGTACTAATTCTATTTGCCCTGGTTTTATTGATATATTATTTTCTATAGCTGCAACTAGGTCAACTCCAGCACTTTGTTGTGTTGCATGTTTAGGTAAGGGTAAATCTTTATAGTTAGGTAATTTTGTTATACATATATTTATATTATTCATAAGTTTATTATTTTTTTGTATTAATTTTCAATGATTTTGATCTTTAATGCTTAATATATAATCTATTATTGATTGATCTGACCAATTATAGGTATTATTGAATCTAGCAAAAACTTTGCCTTCTTTATCAATAAATAATGTAGCTGGTGGGGAATGAATTTTAAACTCATTCATTAGATTTCTGTTAGGATCAAAATAAATTACAAGATCATTAATTTTATGACTCTGATATGTATTTTTTAATTTTTCAAAATCTATAGTGTTATCACTAATAGCAATGATTTGTATATCTGTAATTTTTAACTTGTCTAATTGTATTTTTAATTGATTTAAAGATTTTAACTCATCTAAACACTCTATACACCAATTTGCCCAAAAATTAAGTATAATAAATTTGCCGTCATATTCCTTTAAATACACTTCATTAGCTTTATTATTAAAGAATTTTGATAGACCTATTTCTTTAACTTTTTTTAGATTATACTTTTCTAAAATTTTTTTATAGTCTGGTGTTTTTTCAGTTGAAAATAATGTATCACTATACAAAGTTTTTGTTGATAAAAGCAATATAATGCTAAATAATGCAGCTTTAAGCATCTCTATATATTTTTGATATAAATTTTAACAATATTAATGAATAAATTCAAAAAGTATATTACATTTTTACTGGTAATTTTTTTAAGTATAAGTTTATTAAATTCCTGTGGGGTAAAAAATAAGTTATATAGAATAGAAGATATTAATAAAAAATAATTAAAATGATCAATTATTTTAATTCTAAATATATTGAAATTTTAAGATGCATTGCAGACTTAAAATATGGCATACCAATTTTCTTAGAAGATAAAGGACAAAGAATTTTAGTGTTTCCTGTTGAAAGAATAAATAAGGAGGTATTTGAATATGCTAAAAGTACATTTGAGGAAGTTTATTTAATTATATCTCAACAAAGGGCAAAATATTTGAAGTTTAAAAATTGTAAAATTATTTGCAAAGATATTACATTTAATAATATAGAGGATATAGTCTTTAAAGTAGGATTTAATAATAAAAATCAGTATAATTTTGATAAGGAAACAACTATCGACAATAAGGCTGTAGAAATTATGAAGCTTAGTGAGTTAATTCCTGCAGCTTTAGTGATTAAATTAGATTGTGATGATAAATTTAATTTTAAAGTGAACTCATTAAAAGTAGATTGTATAGAAAATTACATAAATTTTTTAAGTGATGACTTATATGAAATTAGTAGTGCAGCTTTAAAACTAAAAGATGGTTATGGGGAGATAAAATGTTTTAGGTCTCAGTTTTCAAAAGATCATTATGCAATAATTATATATCCCAAAGGAAGTAAAAAGCTTAAAAGTATTCCTACAGTTCGTGTGCATTCTTCATGCTTTACAGGAGATTTGTTAAATAGCATTAAATGTGATTGTCATGATCAACTTCATAATGCGATTAAAGTTATGGGTAAAGATGATGGTGGGATTATTGTTTATTTAAATCAAGAGGGAAGGGGAATTGGATTAACTAACAAGATAAGAGTATATAGAGTTCAATCTAAAGGCTATGATACAGTTGAGGCTAATATGAATTTAGGGCTTGATGACGATGCAAGGGCATTTCAAATAGCTGCAAGAATTTTAAAAAAATTAAAAGTGAAAAAAATTAATTTATTATCTAATAATCCAGCTAAAGCTAGAGACTTAAAGAATAATGAAATTCTGGTGGAAAAAATTATTTCGCATCAATTTTTTAATTCTGAAATAAAAGAATACTACAAAAGCAAAGTTAAAAAATTTAAACATAGTATTGAAATATAAATTTTTTTAGAGAATAATAATTTTACAACATTTATATAGGAGTATAAAGCAATGAAAAAAATGATATCTAAAAGCTTAATTTTAGGATGTTTAGCAGCTAAATTTTTGTGCTATGAAAATGCAAGTGCGGATTTTCAAGGTCCTCAAGTAAGCAAAATAAATCAATCTAATCAAGATTTGACAACGGTGCAAGATGTATTAAATGAGTCAAATTCTAAAACTTATGGTCAAAAGTCTTACGGCTCTAGAATTCATGGTAAGACAGTTTTTTTAAAAGGTAATATAATGCAACAATTATCTCATGATAAATTTACATTTAAAGATAATACAGGTGAGATAACAATAGATATAGATGCTAAGCATATGCCATTTGATAATTTTTCATCAACTGATACAGTTATAATATCTGGGAAAGTTGAGAGAAAAAATAAAGGTTTGGGAATAGAAATAGATGTTGATAGAGTAGAAATAGTTAAAGAAGGAATGAAAAAATAAATGAACGGATGGCTTTTAATTGATAAGCCAATTGGGGTTACATCTTTTCAAACTATTAATAAGTTTAAAAAATTATTAAGCGTTAAAGTGGGGCATTGTGGAACCTTAGATCCCTTTGCTTCAGGTTTTCTGTTAGTGGCACTTGGTAAAGCTACAAGGCTAGTTGAATATGCAATGAATTTTGAAAAGAATTATACCTTTTCTGTTAAGTGGTGTATATCTACAGATAGCGGTGATTTAACAGGTAATATAATAGAGAAATGTGATTTAATACCTACAAAAAACCAAATTTTGGATAAATTGGTTGATTTTATTGGTGAAATTGATCAAGTGCCTCCAGTTTACTCTGCAGTAAAGGTAAATGGTAAAAGAGCATATGAATATGCTAGAAAAGGTGAAAAAATATTTTTAAAATCTAGAAAAGTTCATTTAAAAAGATTTAAATTAGTTTCACATGAAGGAGATGTGAGTAAATTTAATATCACTACAAGCAAAGGATTTTATGTTAGATCTCTTGCAGTAGATTTTGCAAAATCATTAAACACACTTGCAAATGTAATAATGCTAAGAAGAAATTTAAGTGATATTTTTCAAAATTTGAAAATGATTGAGAATGAAAAGATAAAAGATTTCTTGCATAAGGATCAACTATATGATTATATAGAACCGAGAATTTTGCCTCTAGATTATGTGCTAGACGACATCCCTGTGTGTAATCTAGATGAAGGTGAAGTTATTAAATTAAAAAATGGTGTTGCTGTTTTTTATAACTTATCCCTTAAAGATAATTCCAAGATAGTTGTTAAATTTGATGATGATCTTGTAGCTCTTTGTGTTTATAGAGATAATTATATAAAGCCACTAAAAGTATTTTAATGGAGGTATAAAAAGATGTCGGTTACAAAAGAATTAACTAAAGAAATTATTTCTAAATTTGCTATTTCTGAAAATGATACTGGTTCTTCAGAGGTTCAAATAGCATTATTTACGAAACATATTAGTAATCTTACAGAACACTTAAAGATAAATAAAAAAGATTATCAAGCAAGAAGAGGTTTATTATCATTTGTTGTTAAAAGAAAGAGATTGTTAACTTACTTAAAGAATAACAATAATGATAGATATGAGAAAATAATAAAAGAATTAAAACTTAAAAAGGTATAAATGTTTAATATAGTTAAAAAATCAATAGAGTGGAATGGTAAAAAAATTGAATTAGAAACTGGCAAAATAGCCAGGCAAGCGAGTGCAGCTGTGATTGTTAAAATGGGCGGTAGCACGGTTTTATGTACAGTTACATTTAGTAAAAAATTAAAAGAGGGAATAGATTTTTTTCCTCTATCAGTGCATTATTTAGAAAAATATTATGCAGTAGGGAGGTTTCCAGGTGGATTTATAAAGAGGGAAGGAAAGCCATCTGATAGGGAGACACTCATTTCTAGGTTAATTGATAGACCTATCAGGCCTCTTTTTCCAGAAGATTTTTTCCACGAGGTTAATGTTATCTGTAAAGTTTTATCTTATGATGATAATGCCCCGACTGATGTTATGGCAATTGTTGGTTCAGCAGCAGCTTTAAGGGTTTCTGAGGTTCCTTTTGATCATTTGCTTGCAGCAGTAAAGGTTGGTATGATTGATGGTGAATTGATATTTAATCCATCTTTATTGGAATTGGAAAAATCAGAATTAGATTTAGTTATAGCTGGTACAAGTGATTCAGTGATGATGATTGAATCATCTGCTAAAGAAATTAATGATGAAAAATTATTATCTGCAATAGAGTCAGCACATAATAATTTACAACCTGTTATAAAATTAATTGATGATTTTTCTGCAAAAGCTATCAAGGAAAAATATGCTTATAATAAAGTAGATATTTCGGAAATATTCAAATCATTGAAAAAATCTTTCCAAAAAGATTTAAAATTAGCTTACAGTATTACTAGTAAAAGTGAAAGAAGAGATAAGCTTGAAGGTATATATGAAAAGGCTTTAGAAAAATATTCTACTGTGGATGAGTTTGAATTAAATTTATTTGATTTAGCATATAAGAAGCTTAAGAAAGAAATAGTAAGAAATCAAGTTTTAGAAAAAAATGTAAGAATAGATGGAAGGCATTTGCAAGAAATTAGGCCAATTAATTGTGAAATAGGTTTATTGCCTCAAACTCATGGGTCATCTTTATTTACAAGAGGTGAAACACAATCGTTATCTACAGTTACTCTTGGAAGTTTGCAGGATTCTCAGTTAAGGGATGACATTACTGGTGTTTCTAATGAAAAATTTATGCTTCATTATAATTTTCCTCCATATTCAGTAGGTGAAGTTGGGATGCTTAAACCGCCGGGCAGAAGGGAGATTGGGCATGGAAAATTAGCATTCAAAGCAGTAAGTGCGATATTACCTGAAGATGAAAAATTTCCATATACTGTAAGAATAGTAAGTGAAATTACAGAATCAAATGGCTCATCATCTATGGCGACTGTTTGTGCTGCAACTCTTGCGTTAATGGATGCAGGTGCACCTATAAAAACTCCAGTTGCAGGTATTGCTATGGGATTGATTTTAGAAAAGAATAAGTATGCAATTCTTTCGGATATTATCGGTGATGAAGATGCTTTAGGTGATATGGATTTTAAAGTTGCTTCTACTAAAAATGGTATTACTGCACTACAAATGGATATTAAAGTTGGTGGCATTACTGTAAAAATTATGAAAGAAGCCATTTTACAAGCTAAAGATGGTTGTGAGCATATTTTAGGTGAAATGGGTAAATTAATCTCTAAGCCTAAAGCTGATCTTAATTCATCTGCTCCTAGAATTAGTACTATTAAAATAGATAAGAATAAAATTAAAGATATAATTGGGCCAGGTGGTAAAAATATTAAAGAGCTTTGTGATAGAACTGGTGCAAAGATAGATATTGAAGATGATGGAAATGTTACAATTTTTTCTTCAGATGAAAGTTCATTAAAAGATACTTTAAATACAATTCAGGGAATTGTTGCAGTACCTGAAGTTGGTAAGGTATATAGGGCTAAAATTACAAAAATTGTTCAATTTGGAGCTTTTGCAAAATTTTTAGGAAATACTGAAGGATTAATTCATATAAGCGAAATTTCTGATAGAAATGTTGAAAATGTCGATGATATATTTTCGGTAGATATGTTTGTAAATGTTAAGTATATTAGTACAGACCATAGAGGAAAAATTAAGCTTACTATGAAAGGTGTTGATCAAGATGATGATTTTATAAATCAAGATTCATGTAAAAAGCTTATGAAAAGTGAGCCTAAAAAACATCAAATCGAAAAAAAAAATGATAAGCATATTGTAAATAAAAGAAGAAGTGCTCCCGTAAAAAATCAATTTAAAGGACCAGTTAAAAGAAATATTAAAAGAACTGATGACAGTAAAAATATGCCAAAAAAAGAATCTATTGAGTTTAGTGCCAAGAAGTTTATAAAAAAGCTATTTAGTTAATTAGTTTTGGATAGTTAATGTTAATAAATAATTATTTTAAGCCTTCTTAAAAAAACACATAAGATTATTTTTGCTAACTTTATTTAAAGCAATATTATCATGTTTCTTCATAATTTTAGGTGTTTAATCAAATATTTCTTTAGATATAGGTTTTTCAAGAAATTTAAGTAGAGGATTGTTACCCTTAGCTTTTTTAATATATTGAGGTTTAAAATATTGAGACGAGATTAGCATTGCTATTTTATTAGGTTGCGGGTAAAATATAATGGCAGCATTTAATGGTTGATGTGTTGGTAATATAGGTAAATGCAGTAATACTTCTTCGCAATGATCTATTTTTAATTTACCAGTAAATGAAGTCCAGTTAGTTATAATTCCTATATTCATATAGCAAGTTTCAAGTGTGCCTGGCATTGGTTTGATTCGACTCTTGTAAGGGATGGTGCCTTGTAATGACTTGCGTATGCCTTCGGGTGTATCATATATTCCGGAATCATAAAGTTTAACACCTTCATAATTACCTGCATCATTGTCATTAAGGCCATTTATTTTATTGCGAAAGTTAATTGCCATCATACCAATTTTTGCACTAATGGCTTTGAAAAAGCTTGATGTAATAATATCATTAGTTGATATGTATGGAACATCACTGTTTTGTTTAGAAATCTTTTTAGCTTTGTCAATTTCTTTCTCATTAATATAATAAGCAACAAGTTTTGTATTTCTATCAAATAAATAAGATCTAATAACGTTAATAATAAAAGATTTACGGTAAAGAAATTTATAATCAACTTCACTAATTGCACTTTTCCAAGAATATAGACTTTTACGTTTAGGATTGAGTGCTTTGATAGGGTTATTTGAGCTTAACATATTAAAGACTCTATAATAGGTTTCACCATCGGCAATAATGTGACCAAGACTGTAAATCAATGCAAAATTATTATCATCAATGCTTGAAATAGTTAAACTAAGCGAAGGACGATCTTTATTTATTAAATTAAATCCCATTGGGATCCGAGCAACTTTATTATTGATTATTTTTTTATAAAGTTCTGAATAAGGTGTCTTTATAGAGATCTCAATATTTTCATTTTCATGAAAAACTTCATTTAAGTCTTTTTCAGTGATATTGGGCAAATAAATAAGTTTTAATCTTTTTTGACCTTTGATTCTAATTAAACGGCCAGCAAGCCATGGATTAGCCTTTAGAATTTGAAATAAACGTGACTTAATTTCAGATATTGCTTTTTTTTGATTATTGGTTTTTAAGAAGGTTATTGTTGTAATACCTAATTCTGATGCCATTTGATTTGATGATTCATACTCAAATAAATCAACAAATTTATACCCCGCTGGAATTTCTTTGAATTTAAGTTTGCGTTACATATGTCATTTACCCGCATTTTAGCACATATTGCATATTAAAGCTCATTATATACATAATATATCTGTTTATTCAATGCTAAAGAATGATGGTATAATAATCGCAATTAAGTTCTAAATTTTTATTACTCATCTAATTAAAACAGCTAATTAAAAAATTATTAAAGTTATAAATATAACTAAATTCCCTTAAATTATAGAGATGAGTTTAAATTCTTTCAACAGACTATAAGTTAATCATTTAACTAAATCAATTTAGTTATCTGCATCAATAGCAAATGCTATTTGTAATTATATAGTCTAATTTTACATCATGTTCTTCGATTGGTATTTTTTCAACTTCTTGTAAACTATAACCTATACCTATTTTTATTGAATTAGGCATGGTGCTTAATTTTTTATCATAATGTCCAAAACCATGTCCCAATCTATTGAGATTTTTATCAAATCCTACAAGAGGTATAAATAGTACTTTTGGTATTACTTCAATTCCAACAAGGGGTTCATAAATGTTAAGTGAATTTTTAATAAGTGGAAAGTATTGATTCCATTCATAAAATTTTATACTGTCATTATGTATTCTTGGTAAAGTAGTTTTTACGCCGTTTCTATTTAACCAACTCATAATTGTAATAACCTCTGCTTCATTATTAAAAGGCATGTAGCCTGAAACAAAAGAAAGATTTTTAAAAAAATCAATACCAAATTTATCATTTAAATTTTTAAATATTTTTTTGTTTAAATCTTTAACCTCAGATTTAGTTAATTGTTTTCTTTTTGTTATTAAATTTTGACGTAGTTTTTTCTTTAAATTTACATTATGATTCATAATAATTTTCCATGCCTATATATTAAATGAGTAAAAATAAAATTTTCACCTGTCAAAACTGTGGAGCAATTTTTAAAAAATGGCAAGGTAAATGTTCAGAATGTAATGCTTGGAATACGATTATAGAAGAGCTATTAGATACGAAAATTACTAAAAGTGCATTAACTAAAGTTAGGTCGGATACAGGAGAATTAGGTAATTTTAGTAATTTAAATGAAGTAGAATATAGTCTAGAAAGAGTAGATACAAAAATTATTGAAATTAATAGATTATTAGGTGGAGGATTAGTTAGGGGATCTGCAATTTTAATTGCAGGAGAACCAGGCATTGGAAAATCTACATTGATTCTTGAATTGTGTAATAAACTGTCAAAGCAAGAATTTTCTGCTGTATATGTAAGTGGTGAAGAAGCGCTTTCACAAATAAAATTAAGAGCAGATAGGTTAAATGTTGCAAATAAGTATATCACTATTGCAAATATTACATCTCTTGAAAAATTGTTATTACTTATTGCAAAGACAAAGCCATCTATGATTGTTATAGATTCTATACAAACATTATATTTTGATAAGTTAGATTCACCGCCTGGATCAGTTAGTCAAGTTAGAGTGTGCACACATGAATTGATTCAGATATGCAAAAAGCATGAAATTACATTAATTTTGATTGGTCACATAACTAAAGAAGGGCAAATAGCTGGCCCAAAAATTCTTGAGCATATGGTGGATGTTGTTCTTTCATTTGAAGGAGAAAATACTCAGCAATTTAGAATAATAAGAGCAACAAAGAATAGATATGGTTCAACAAATGAAATTGCATTATTTGAGATGGAATCACAAGGACTTAGAGAAATCAAAAATCCTTCAGAGATTTTTTTACCACATGAAGGTGATAATATTGAAAAACAAGGTTCATGTATATTTGCAAGTATTGAAGGAACAAGAACAATTTTACTTGAAATTCAAGCTTTAGTGGTGCCAAGTTTTCTTGCAACTCCAAGAAGAGCAACTGTGGGGTGGGATCATAATAGGCTATCTATGCTAATTGCAGTTTTAAATGCGAAAATGAATATTAATTTAATGAACAAAGAGGTATATTTAAATATAGTAGGTGGGTTAAGAGTATATGAGCCAGCTGCAGATTTAGCTGTTATTGCATCATTGATATCTGCAAATGCCAATATTTCAATTAGCAAAGATACAATATTTTTTGGTGAAGTTGGTTTGTCTGGTGAGGTGAGGCAAGTGAATAACATGGATAATCGTTTGATAGAAGCAAGTAAATTGGGTTTTAAAAAAGCAATCATCCCAAAGATGAGAAAAAAGTTTGCTTGCAATATGGAAATAATTGAGCTAAAGCACATAAATGAACTTAAAAAAATACTGATTTAAATTATGCAAGGTTTTGATTTTAGTGCTATGAATTATGTGGATTACATATCGCTAATTATTGTCTTCATTTCTATTGGATTTGGCTTTTACAGAGGCTTTGTGACATCTGCAATTAGTTTAGTAGGATGGGTTCTTTCTATAGTTTTAACATATCAATTTTACCCAACTGTAGAGCAGCATTTATTAAACTATATAAAATCAAAAGAATTTGTAATTATACTTGGTTCTGGAGGATTATTTGCCTTGCTTCTAGTAATATTTGCGATTTTAAATGCTATATTTTATAAGCTTATTGGTGATCTTAAAAGAAGCTTTTTTGATAGAATGATGGGTGTTTTATTTGGACTCATAAGAGGATTTTTGATTGTTTCCTTTTTATTTATGTGTTTTACAATAAGTTTAAAATTATTGGTAGGAAAAAAACACAATATTACTGAAGAAGACTACCCTAAGGCTATTTCTGAAGCAGTTACATTTGAATTGTTGAAAAATGGTGCTGATTCTCTT
The DNA here is from genome assembly GCF_003953955.1 of Candidatus Aquarickettsia rohweri. Classification (GTDB taxonomy): domain Bacteria; phylum Pseudomonadota; class Alphaproteobacteria; order Rickettsiales; family Midichloriaceae; genus Aquirickettsia; species Aquirickettsia rohweri. The sequence continues at coordinate 15,221 of NZ_RXFM01000016.1, forward strand.
GAGAATATGCTGCCTAAATCATTTAATAAAAGATTTGAAAAAATATTTGCTACAGTGAGTAAAAAAGATGGAGATGATAGGTTTGTTAAGCAAACAATTGAAAAATTGACAAAATTTGCAACTCCTGAGCAAATTAAAAGCATCAATCTTAAAAGGCAAGAGCTAAGATCTGAAGAATCCCAAGAAATGATTGATATTAAGACTGTAGAGCATTTGCTGGATATTTATAACGAAAAATTAAGAGATGATGAGGTTAAAGATAAGGTTTTAACCAAAGATGAAATTGAGAGACTTGAAACTATTATTGAAAATCATTTAGATTAGTGATTACTGTGCCTGCGATGTCATTGCGAGCAAGCGGAAGCGCAGCGCGTTAATCCAGGAAAGCATCAACAAATACTATCATATAAATCAACCCAATCAGGGTTCATTTTTTTAATCAAATTCAATTTATACTTTCTTGACCTGGATTTAATTTGCTTTTCTCTTAAAATTGCATCTTCAATGTTTGTGTGAATTTCATAATATACTAGGCATTTACAACTAATATTTGCTACTAAAACCACTGATAATATTATTCTTATGTTCATAAATCCTCTTAGGCAAATTTGAAGTAACTCCTACATATATAGTTCCATTTTTAAAATTTGATATTATGTATATAGTAGGTGGAAACATTGCACTTAAGCTATTTATCTATAGCTGGCTTTTTAATATATTTGACTTATTAAGTAAATATATTTTTAAATGGATTGCCGCACTGCACTATCGCTTGCTCGCAATGACAAAAGAGGTGGCGCGTGCTCTCACAATGACAAGAGAGGTGGTGCGTGTTCTCGCCATGACATCGCAGGCACAGTCATCACGAAGGAGAGACTCCAGTCTCGACTGTGGTGATCCACTATAAACAAATAATAAAAAAAGCAATTTTACTCTTGACATAATTAAATTCACTTTTTAAGGTACTAATTAACAAAGTATATGGTAAGTGTTATTTTGTTATATTTTATCTAAAAACTTGACAAAACATATATAATACCAACACTTACACAAATACATTTTAATTTTTAAATAAGGAGAAAAAATATGGCAGATTCAATCCTAGAAGAGGTGAAGGCGCTTGCGGATGGCAACACAGTACAAGTAGCGACAGAGAAAATAGGTGGTGAGAATTATGAGATAATAGTAGAAAAAGCTGCTGCAGACGCAGCTCCAGCAATAGATACAAGTGCTAAAACAATCACAATTACAAAACAAGATTTGACATTAGTAGATGCAGATGCTTTGAAAGCAGTAGTTGCAGAAGTTAAGATAGGAGGAGTGCAAGGGGCACCAACAATAGCTACAACAGGTGGAACAGCACTAGACTGTTCAACAGCTGATTTCGATCAAAGTACAGTTCAAACATGTGCTGATATTAATTTAACTTCTAAAGATTATATTGATGAGCTTCAAGAGATTCAAAAATATAATGATCAACTTATGAAAAGTAGCAAAGATTTAGTAAAACCTCTTATTAAAGCAATTGGTTCATCTGATGATTTAACAGCTACTAGTATAATAGCTGCAATTAAATCACCTTCTGCTACTTCAAAAGTTAAGGATGCAGCAAAAGCATTATTTCCAGCTGGTACTGATTTAAGCTCAATTAATGAGGATAGTTTTAAAGATGCTGTAGCAGCTCAATTTAAAAGTTTTGTATCGTTAAATGAGCTTTTGAATCAAATGCCAAATGCAGGAACAGGTGTATTAGAAAATTCTGGTGGTAGATTTACTGAATATAAAACTGGAAGTGTAGATGTATCACTTACACCAATAGCTCAATTTTATTATGATGCAACTATTCCTGTTTGTGGTTCAAGGCCATTTGTAAGTGATACTGAACTTACTGATGCAAATGCTAAAGAATGTTTAAAACAATTTCACACTACAGCTTATACAGCTTTGTCAAAAGATGGTAAATGTGGTAAAGGTGGTGATTTAGATGTTTGTCATAAAAAAATAACAGAAAGCGGACTTAAAGCTCTTTATAATGGAGGAGAAGTTGATGATATGAAGTTTGATATCTCAATTGAATACCCTGATCTTATAGTAGCTTAATAAAATAAAATAAAAATATAGAGGATAAATAAATGAAAAATATTTCAAAACAAATTTTAGCTCTTGCAATAACTCCTTTTATTGCATGTGCTGCAAATGCTGAAGATAGTTATTATGCTAAAGTTGAAGTTGGCCTTGCATTACCACAAAAAATGAATGGTAATAAACTTAAAAAATCAGCTATTTTTGGCATTGAAGGTGGTTATAAAATGAATGAAAATTTCAGATTTGGCCTTGGGATTGGGATGTTAAGCAATATTAAGCCAAAAGATGTTCCTGCTGGAACAACACCTCCAAAAGTCTCATCTTTATTTGGTGAAGCTAATGCATATTATGACATAGGAGAGTTTAATGGCTTCACACCATATTTAACAGCAGGTGTTGGTGTTTCTAGGAATAAGTTAAAAAATTCAGCTCAAAGTGGAGTTACACCACCGGCAGGTAATACAGGTGGATTTAACCTTGCTAATAAGCCTATTGCTGCTCCGGGTTCAACAGCATCTAGTAGCAATTCTAAAACCAAAACAAATTTTGCATGGAATGTTGGTTTAGGTGCGATGTATAATATCGATCCAGAGTTTGCTGTTGACTTAACATACAGATATAGAGATTTAGGAAAAGTTATGAAAGGTGATGATGCTAAACTTAAGTCTCATAACGTAACTGTTGGTTTAGTTTACAAATTTTAAGCATATAACATTCTTAAAATAATTTTACCAAAACCACGTTGCTTCTTGTTATTATAGGAAGTGGCGTGGTTTTTCTGTTTTCTGTGTAGTGTATAGTCATTGCGAGCAAGCGACAGCGCAGCGCGGCAATCCAGGAAAGCATCAACAAAGTGTAAATATGGCAACAATTCTGGATCACCACGCCCCTTGCTGGGCTCGTGATGACGAAATTGAAAAAAGCAACCTCGTGATGACTAAAATAAAAACGTCATTGTGAGGATGCAGATAGGAATTCGGGGGGTAAACGCTAAAATATCCCCATCTTGACAAGTATTATCCGCCTTTCTTTGGGTTTCTTAAGTTTTTTGATAATTCTAAAAAAAATTTAATTTGATGATATTTTTTTATCAATATTATATGGAAGTAAATTTACTAACTCTTTTGGATCAGAATAATCATGAATATGATTCAGCAAATATTTTAAATAATCATAAGGATTAATCTTATTTACTTTGCAAGTTTCAATAATACTATAAATATTTGCACTAGCTTTAGCACCCTTAGTTGTTGCACAGAACATCCAATTTTTTCTGCCAACTGCAAATGGTTTTATAC
>NZ_RXFM01000017.1 GCF_003953955.1 Candidatus Aquarickettsia rohweri
GTATAAAACCATTTGCAGTTGGCAGAAAAAATTGGATGTTCTGTGCAACAACTAAGGGTGCTAAAGCTAGTGCAAATATTTATAGTATTATTGAAACTTGCAAAGTAAATAAGATTAATCCTTATGATTATTTAAAATATTTGCTGAATCATATTCATGATTATTCTGATCCAAAAGAGTTAGTAAATTTACTTCCATATAATATTGATAAAAAAATATCATCAAATTAAATTTTTTTTAGAATTATCAAAAAACTTAAGAAACCCAAAGAAAGGCGGATAATACTTGTCAAGATGGGGATATTTTAGCGTTTACTTATATCTAATGTAAAGTTAAATTATATTTTGTTTGATCAAGATTATATTTTAACCAACACAAATGCTAAAAATTATTTGCTAGATAATGATAATCAACTTCAAATTAGTTTGCCAATTATAATAACTCAGTCAGAAGTAGATGAGATGGCTGGAAAGGTTTTAGATGATTTTACAACTAATGATATAATTGTTTCATTAACGTTACCTATTACATATGCATTTCTTAAGGTTAATGATTTAGTTCAAATTGAATATGAAGATCAGATATTAATCTTACAAATATTTCAAATTATAATTGATGAGACTTTTACAATTTCAATAATTTGTGAAAGAGCAGATTAAAAGATTTGGTGATGACTGTTGTCGATTGTCATTGCGAATGAAAGCAGTGAGTGTGGCAATTGATGTTCTCTATCGTCATTGCGAGAGCACATAGTGCTCGTGGCAATCCAGAGAAATTATAACAAACGTAAATATAGCAACAATTCTGGATCACCACGCCCCTAACGGTGCTCGTGATGACTGCTGAAGATATAGAATTTCTCCCTCGTGATGACAAAGTGTAATATAGTCATTGCGAATGAACGCAGTGAGTGGCACAATCCATGTTATCTATCGTCATTGCGAGGATGCGATAGCATCCATGGCAATCCAGCTTCATACTTGTCATTGCGAGGATGTGATAGCATCGTGGCAATCCAGGGAAGTAAAAAAAATAAAATCTTAACGTAATCTTAACGTTTCTCAGAAAAACCTTAACGTAATCTTAACGTTTCATAAGTATACTTCACTTAAGCAAAACCAATTAAATATGGAGGTTTGAAATGGCAAAGTTAAATAAAAACAATGATAATAAACAAAAATTATATGGTGGTTATTCTTTTAATAGTGATGAATTCAATGTTGAGGATAAAACAAGAACATATGAAGAGCAAAAGGAAAAGTTTTTGGCAGATCAAAAAGAAAAAAAAGATAAAGCGAAAATTGCAAAGCTAGAAGCAGAACAAAAGAAGTTAGAAGCTTTGAAAGCTAATAATGAATATAATTATGTGCACGTGAAAGTAGATAATCAAAAGAATGATGATTTGGAAAAAAAATATTCAGATGTTAAATCTAACATTAGCACAGCGCCTAACTCTAACAATAACTCTCCAGGAAGAAATAATGAAAATGATAACAATAACTATGAATATATGTATAACAAAATGATCCCAAAAAACAAAAAACAAAATTATGAATATATTAACAACAGTATTAAAAATAACAAAATGAAGGGAAATATTACTGAAGATACATGGAAAAAATACATAGACCATAACAAAAGTAATAATCCAACATTTGCTAAAGTTTTAAAAAACTTAGATGAATTAGCTAATAAAGGAGAAAGTGGAGCTAAGGTTAATATAAATGGTGTAAAGTTAAACAATGGTGAACTAGAGTTAGTTCAAAGCTCTGAAAGTGCATTGGATCCATATAATGAAAAGCTTTGGGCAGGTGGAAGGTTTTTGCTTAGGTTTGATACGCCAGATGGAGCTGATGAATTCTTAGCATCAATAGACACCATTGCTCTTTATAGAAGAGAAGCTGCAACACATGGCTCAAAATATAGAGGCAAGGAGCTTGTTGAGAAGAAAGAATCTGGAATTTCTGCACTGTTCAAAGGTTTATTCTTTGGAACTCATTATGGCGTGGATATGGCAAATGATAGTACTGAGGAAGTTCAAAGTCCTGGTCATTTATACATAAACAAGGAAAACCACACTTTAAAATATTATGCATCTAAAATTCCTTTAGTTGGTTCTTACTTCAAGGCAAATCACTATAGTGAGATACAAATTGGGATTGAAAATCATGAAGCTCCTGGAGTTTTCAGAGTATTTTTAGATAAAACTGGAATTAAAAAAGCAGCTCATTCAACAAGTGGTGAATCTGATGGAATAAACCAAATTGGAGATGCAAAAAATATCTATAAAGTAAAGTTAGATGATCAAGGTAATATAAAAAATCAAGATGGGTTAAAAAGCTATTTAGGAAAAGCAGATGTTGCAGATAAAAATATTACTGATCTGAAAGGTGAATGGAGTGATTTAGGTGGAAATTCTGGATATCAATATAAACAACAGGATGATTTATATTTCGTTAAAGACCCAAAAGCCAATGTTTTTGTTGTAAATCCAAAAACTTTGAAAGATGGTGGAGAAGTCATTTTTGACATTCATGGAAAAGTTATTGATGTTGAAGATACTTCAAAAGTTACACCAGTAAATGAAGATTCATTTACACTTAAAGATACTAGAGATGTGCTTCATGGTGCAATAGTTATGCCACAAGCATATAGTTTAACTAAATCTATTGCAAAAGAAGTTGTTGATCCTTTTCCAAAAGCATTTGGTTTCAATCATAACATTAGTGAATATATATCTGAAGAAGATAAACAATTAGCAAGCAATATCGATGAAGTTGCTATTAGTATTGGAAATAGAGTTTCTGATATTTTCAATTATGGATTTAACACTTTGACTGGCAAACCTATTGAATTTATTAAAGCTGCAGATGTTTGTCTTGGAGGATATCCTTCAAATATTCTAAGTATGCCATATGAATATATGATTAAACCGATGGCACAAGATGGGTTAAATGCAACCTTCAATGCTTTAAATTTCTACTTTGATGGATGGTCAATATTTGTAAATCCAGCTATAAACAGTGTCACAGGTGTTGTTGATAACCATGTAGAACAATATGCTCCAACTGATGAATCAAGTTCAGCATATACTTATGGATATAACTCATTTTATGCTGGTTACTCATTTGGGAAGCACTATATGCTACACGCTAATAATACTGGTTTACATAAAACAACTTTTTCTTCTGAGAAATTTGCTGGAGCAATAGGCAAAACAGTTGGAGATGTGAACAGGCAGAACAACATTGAAGAAGAGGTGAAAGATGAAGATGTAGGGGTTATTACTTATGCTTTAGATGCTGGAGTTATTTATGGCCTTACAGGTAATAGTACAACGCCAACAGAGAAAAAATAGCTTCCTGTGAAGTTGGCAACTTCTCTAGTTTCATATTCATTAAAAGCTTCTGCCTTCTATAATGCTCACAATGCAATTAAATATTTAGACAATAAGTTTGGAGTTAGCTCAGGAACTGCTAAAGCATTAGATTATCTTAATAAATTTAGTTACTTAAGTGCTGAAGGAGTAAATGTGCGTTATGTTGCTAATGAAGGTGAGCAAGGAGGTGAAAAAAATACTAAAGAAGAAAATAAAAAAACTGAAAGTGAGAGCACGCTTAATAATAATTACTTAAAACTATTTGGTTATTATATTAATAATTTTAAAGCTGAAGATAAGGAATTTAAATATGATGATTTGCAAAATATCATAGATAATGAGAATGATAATCAAATAAATACTAAAGAAATAATAGATACTAATGAGCAAAAAGTTGACAATAGTACTCAAAACGATACTCTAGAAGTTGGTATTGGAAAGGAAATAATAAATATAAATGAGCAAAAAGTTGACAGTGGAACTCAAGACGATACTATAGAAGTTGGTAATGAATATGAGGATTTAATTATTATGGTAAATAACAGTACTACTTTAACCTATAGCGAACTAGATGATCCATGTGATATAGATGACATTTTATGTGAAATAAAAGATGATATATATGCAAACAGCACACTTTGGACTTAAAAATTGCCTAGGAGTATCACTAAATTTTTTCTCTTGATATTTCTAGGTATAGTTATAGCTGAAGCTAAAGAAGATAATTTATATTTTAGATTTGATGCAGGTAGTATTAAGCAATCGAACAATATAAATAGTACTCAACATTTTTATAAAGTTTCTGGGAATAAAAAGCTTAAAAGAGATTTTATATATGTTTTTGGCTTAGGGTATAGGATAAATAAATATCTCAGAACAGATTTAACTTTTAGTAAAGCAGATAATTTAAATTATATCTCATCTGTTAAATCTCCAAAAGCATTTAATACATATTTTCAAAATTTTGAAACACAGTCTACTTTATTAAATTTCTATTATGATTTTCCCTTTGATAAAATAATTTCACCATATATTGGCATTGGAATAGGGTATTCTAAAATTAATCCAAATATCGGTATTCATAAATTTAAGACAAATAGCGGGAGGGAAGGTTTAAATAAGGTTTATAATAAAATTAGTAATAGTTTTTCCTATGCTTTGCTTGGTGGCTTTACAATCAAAGCTAATGAAAAATTTGAATTTGACTTTAATTATAAGTTTCAAGATTTTGGCAACAATAATGGTATTTATAAGATAGAAGATTTCAGTGGTAATATAATGTCTAGAAACCCAGAAAGTTTTAAAATTAAAGCTAATATAGTAACACTTGGTGTTAGATATAATTTTTAATGTAATAGTATTTTTTACCACCACAGTTGGGACTGATGTACTTCCTGCATGATGACAAAGTGTAATATATTCATTGTAAGGGTGAGAAATAGCAGTACTATGGCAATTGATGTTCTCTATTGTCATTGCGAGAGCACATAGTGCTCGTGGCAATCCAGAGAAATTGTAATAAACGTAAGTGTTGCAACAATTATGGATCACCACAGTCGAGCTAAAGCTCTCCTTCGTGATGACTGTGGGTGGTAGATGGCAACATCAATCCCTTGTGATGACTGTTGAAAGTGTAGAATCCTTCCTCGTGATAATGACTACTGAAATTTTTAATGCAGATTTTTTGATCTAATATAATCTATCAAAGATATTACATTACTTCTTTTATCATTGTTTTCTTTTTTACTATCTTTTTTATCTAAATTTATCAAATTATTATTTTCCAACAATCTATCATGTTCGCTTACATCATTAGTATATTCTTGCTTAAATTCAAGTTCAAATGATTCAGAAGGGTCTGCAAAACATGTTATTGCTTTATAAGGAATACTTAAATGTGAATATTTATTATTAAACCTCAAACTAACTTCAAAATGATCTTCAAAAATACGAAGATTTTTAAAATCATATTGTAATATAATTGTAATTTCATTAGGATATTGAGCTTTTAAAATTTTAGGCATCTCAACTCCTTCAAAATCAGTTGAAAAATTTATGTAGAAGTGGTTATTACCAGTAAAACCATTTTTTTCAACTTCTTTTAGTGCCATCTTAATAATATAGTACATTGATTCATTTATCAGATGTGTATAATTTATTGAAGAATTTTTTTTATCAACCATTTAACTAAATATTAATCGTAGAATTTTCAAAATATTATAGCACTAAAAATACATTTATAAATAGTTAATAATTAAAAAAGTACATTTACACAACTTAAAATTGAATATATGATTTTGAAGTATAATAAAATTTTAAGAGGTTAATATGTATAATAAAGATAATAATTCAAAAAGAAGCAATAGTTCTAATAAAAATGAATTAAATTTACAAAACGAAGAAGATTTAAATAAAGTAAGTAATCATAGTGAAAATGGAAGTGATACAATAAAGAATGATTCAAATAGAGCAAGCGATAATGATGAAAGTAAAAATGAGAAAATAGAAGATAATAGTACAAAAAAGAAAGATATTAAATCAATTGAAGAAGTAGATGAAAAAAAACAAGAGCTTATTGAAGGGTTAAATAAATATTTAATTTCAAGTAATTTAAAGAAGTATTTAGAAGAAATTGAGCTAAAGACTAAGGCTCAGCTTATTAATAAATATAACGAGTATATCGATAGGTTTGAAAATTCTGATAAGTATGAAGATAATAAGAAAATAGATACAAAAGAGAAGCTTGGATGTAAAATTTTAAATTATTTTATAGAAATATTAAAAAAACATAAAAATACTAAGAACAGTGAAGAGATTAAAAACAGTGAAGAATATAAAAATATTAAAGAAGCCATAACATCAATATATGATGATATTTATAAAGACATAGGTGATGATATCAATTTTTCTTTTAATGATAATGACATATCTCAAATTGATATTAATACAAATGAGTTATCTCAAACGAGAGTTAATAACAATGATTTTGAAAATATAACTGCTTTAGATTTTTCAGTACTTAATAATGAAACGACTAATAGAAATAAAATAGACGAAGGAAATAAAGAAGATGAAAATGAAAAATCGGTTGAAAAAATGGATGAAAAAGAATGTTATGGCGCAGTAGTATACAATTATTACAAACACACAAAAGACCAATTAGCTACAAAAGTAAATGAGTATTTTAAGTCAAAAAGTAACAAAGATAAGAATGATGAATTAGATAATAGTGATAATAAAGAGCTCTATAACAAATTTATGAGTATGAAAGATAATAATGAGTTTGTTGAATCAAAAGGTGGTACAGTTGAAGAAAGTTCTAATAATTATAATCTAGAAATTAACCCAAATGTACTTACAAATACTCAACCAAACAATGAAGAATTTGTTGAGGATTCAAATGGTTATAATTGTACTCAATATGCTGGTTATGCTGGTGCTGCAGTGATAGTAATTTGTATAGTTGCGCAAGCATTAAATTATATGTCTGATCATCATGACTACCATGGATTTGGTGCATCAGGATTTTAATTGATGGTGCGGTCGAAAAGACTCGAACTTTCAATCCCATGTGATGGGAACAACGACCTCAACGTTGCGTGTCTACCAATTCCACCACGACCGCAGCTTTGAGGTATGCTACGAAAAATATATATAAATTTCAACTAAATTTTTTATGATGTATAATTGTTCTAAATAATAATAACGAGGGAAATATATTACATCTTATAACCCAAAGTCATCACGAAGGAGAGGTGGAACCTCGACTGTGGTGATCCAGGGATGTTGCCGCATTTATGTTTTCTTGATGTATTACTGGATTGCCGCACTCACTTCGTTCGTTCGCAATGACGAAGTAAGGAAGATGGATTGCCACACTACGGCTACACTTTCATTCGCAATGACTATTTTATATTTTTATCTAAATAATTGACAGTAAGTTATTGCTATATTACTCTCAACCTATGAAAAAAAGATAACAAAAATTATGAATAATAAGATTTACTCGGGGCTAGCTAGAAGAATAATTGCTACAATGATAGATGGTATAGTTCTAATTATACCACATTTATTATTTTTTAGCTTTGAAGCAAGTGGTGGATATAGTTTTGGTTCATCCTTGATTCATATTGTTATAAATGTTGTTTACATAGCTTATTTTGAATCTTCAAAATATCAGGGTACTATAGGAAAAATTTTGATGGATATTAAAATAGTTGATGTAAATGGTCAAACTATATCTTTTTCAAAATCAATTTTAAGATATCTTGGATTTTGTTTATTAAGTATTATAGGTGGTATGTTTATCAATTTTTTCACAATACTTTTTACAAAAGAAAAAGTTGCTGTTCAAGATATGCTTTTTGAAACTAGGGTTTTAATGAGATAAATTTATCTTATTAACTCTATTTAAATGCCTACTTTTTTGAAATTTAGAATTTAAAAATGTTTTTATAATACCTTTAGCTTTTTCAAAAGATATATAGCGAGCTCCTAAAACTAAAACATTTGCATCATTATGTTCTCTTGCAAGTTTAGCATACTCTGTATTAATGCATAATGCTGCACGAATATGCTTATTTCTATTTGCACAAATTGACATGCCTATGCCTGTGCCACAAATTAATATACCTATATTAATTTTGTTTTTCTCAATAGCATTAATAACTTTTTTTGCATAATCAGGATAATCGACTGAATCATCTGTATCAGATCCAAAATTTATAATATTTTTAAAGTTTAATTCTTTTTCTAGAAATATTATAATATTATTTTTTAGCTTATATCCTGCATGATCATTTGCGATTCCTATAATCATATATCAATTGACACCCCAAATATTAATTTTTCTTATCCAGCCATTATATTTTTCAATTCTAACTTTACACCATTCAGATTCGCATTTTATTACACGAGCTAGTGTCCCAAATTCTACTTTTATTATTGGAGGAGAATTTTCATCAGGAGATTTAAAAATTAATGATTTATTTTTTAATAATTCTTTTTCTAAATCTTTTTTAATAGAAATTTTATTGTTATTTATTATTACATAGTTAACTCCACTCAATAAACTTTGATGTATCCATCCTTGAGTATTATCAATATCTGTTACTTTTCTCCAATTATCAAATTCTGCAATAATTTTAAATGGTTGATTAATGCATTGGTATATGTAAGAGGTTTGATATTTTTTGCCAGGACCAACTCTCATTTTAACTTCAGTTGATTTTAAAGTTACATATCTAGGTATAGGCAATCCTGTTACAATGCTAGTTTCAAATGAGTTTGAATTTATTGTGAAAACTAAAAAAATAATCCATATATTTATTAGTATTAATTTATACATTTTTAAATTTTTCTATTAAAAGTTTTTGAACATTTTGTGAAACTAGTTTTTTTGTATTTCCACCTAATTTTGTAACCTCCTTAACAAATGTTGATGATATAAAGTGCACATTTTCAGTTGCTGGTAAAAATACAGTTTCAATTTTATTTTCTAAGGTTTTATTAACAAATGACATTTGAAACTCATATTCAAAATCAGCAACTGCTCTGAGTCCTCTTATTATAATATGTGCACTCTCTTTTTTTACAAATTCAACTAATAAACCATTAAAAGACTTAACAACAATATTTTTCGTATAAAGTTTATCTAATTCATATTTTATCATATCTACTCTATCATTTGCAGAGAATAAAGGGCTTTTTTGGCTATTTTCTGCAATACCTATAATCAATTTATCAAATAATATTGCAGAGCGCTTAATTATATCTAAGTGACCAAGTGTAATAGGGTCAAATGTTCCTGGATATACTGCTGTTTTTTTATTTGTCATAATTTTCTAAATTATGTGTTGGAAAGTATTTTTCTATCATTTGTTGAAAATGCTTAGGAATTTTTGCTTTTAACATATAATTTTTGTTGTATAAGTTAAAACTTAATAAATATGAATGTAAATGTAAATGATCAGATTTTTGAATTTCTTGCTTTGATTTGAAATTAAAGTGCTTATTATCACCTAATATTGGACAATTTATGCTTTTACTATGAATTCTGATTTGATGTTTTCTTCCTGTTAAAGGAGTGAATTTAACCAATGAAAAAATATTTTTATATTCAGAAATTACTTTAAACTGTGTTTTAGCATCATATTCCTTATCTAATATATTTATTTTAGATTCTATTATTCCTTGTTGAGATTTTGGAATTCCACATAAAACAGATAAATAGGATTTATTAATCTTTTTATCTCTAAATAATTTGCTAATTTTTGCAGCTATATTAGCATTTTTTGCTATAATAAGTAAGCCTGTAGTTTCTTTATCAATCCTATGGACTATATGATACTTAAAACCTGATAGCTTTAAAACTCTATCTATTGATATTTTAACGTTAGATCCATCTTGCACACATAAATCATAAGGCTTATTTAAAGCAATTATGTGTTCATCTTCATGAATTATAGAATTGAATATTTTATTTTTAATATCTTCAAAATTACTTGGTTTAATATCAGAAATTTGTCTTTGATTTTGATATTCAATTATTGGTGTTCTAATTTTTTGGTTATATATAACTTTAGAATTTATTTTAACTCGTTTGCTATCAATTCTAATTTGTCCTTTTCTTGCAAGCTTAGCAACAATGGTAAATGGCATGTTTGGAACATTTCTATGAAACCAACGATCAAGCCTTAAGCCATCATCTTCTTTTTCCACATGAAAAATTTTTATTTCCATTAAGAATTATGTATGTTTTAATTTACGATATATTTACGTGTGTAACCTATACTAGTTAGATTTTTATGTCCAATATTTTAAGAAGTATAATTAATGAAATCGAATTAATACCTGAATTTCAAGTTATTGGAAAGGTTTGCTCTGTAAGAGGTTTATTAATTGAAGTTTTAGGAATTGAATTTGTTGTAAGTATTGGTTCTAAATGTAAGATAATTAATAAAAATAATATAGAGGTATTTGCTGAAATTGTAGGAATTAAAGAAGAAAAAGCATTATTAATGACTTATGAATCTGCTGAAGGAGTTGGAGTTGGAAGTGAAATTCATGTTATTGCACATGATCAATCAATATACCCATCAAAAAATTGGCTGGGTAGAGTTATCAATGCTTTTGGCGAACCAATTGATGAAAAAGGACCACTTATTAATGGAAATATAGCTTATAGATTACACAATTCACCTCCAAAAGCACATCTTAGAAAGAGAGTTGGTGCTAAAATGGATATGGGCATAAGGTCAATTAATACTTTCTTAAGTTGTTGTTATGGGCAAAGAATGGGGATATTTTCTGGATCTGGGGTTGGAAAATCTATGATGATATCAATGCTTACTAAATATTCAGATGCAGATGTGAAAATTATAGGTTTAATAGGAGAAAGAGGAAGAGAAGTTCAGGAGTTCCTTGAAGATTATTTAGGTGAAGAAGGGTTAAGCAAGGCTGTTGTTATAGTTTCAACTTCGGATGAATCTGCATTAAAAAGAAAGCAAGCTGCTTATCTAACAATGGCTCTTTGTGACTATTATAGAGATCAAGGTAAGCAAGTGCTTTGTATGATGGATAGTGTCACAAGGTTTGCTATGGCACAAAGAGAAATTGGTCTTTCTATTAGAGAGCCTCCAACAACAAAAGGATATACACCAAGCGTTTTTTCTGAATTACCAAAGTTATTAGAAAGAGCTGGACCTGGAATAAAAGGAGAAGGTGATGTAACAGCTTTCTTTAGTGTGCTAGTTGAAGGAGATGATCATAATGAACCGATAGCTGATGCTGTTAGAGGAATTTTAGATGGACATATAGTGCTGAGCAGAAAAATTGCCGGTCGTGGTATCTATCCAGCGATTGATGTTTTGAATAGTATTTCTAGGACTATGCCAAAGTGTAATACTGAATATGAAAATAAAGTTGTAAATAGAGCAAGGAGTTTGATTTCTCAATATACAGATATGGAAGATATGATTAGAATTGGTGCATACAAATCTGGCTCTGATCCACAAGTTGATGAAGCAATTAAATATATTGATGCAATTAATAAATTTATATCCCAAAACTATGATGAGAAAGATAATTTAAGGGATTCGTATTCTAAATTAGTAAAAGCAATAGATTTTGATGAGAAAGTTGATAATGGTGAGAAAACTAATTTGATCAAATAATGACTTTAAATACATTTATTTATAAATTTATTATTTTATTTACTATTTCATTAATCCAAACATATGCTTTTGAAAATAATAAAAAAGATAAAAAGTTAGAATATCATTCTATTAGGTGTGGGAAAGAAATTCAAAAATTATTTACTAAAAAAGATCTTGATGGAATATTGAAATTAGCGCCACATTTATTTAGAAAATCATATCTTAAAAATAAAACTTTTGATGATTTATTTGATCAAAAATTTGTCAATTCAATTATAAATAGTGAAGTTAGTTCTGAACCTGTAGGATGGCGAGGGTATATGTTAGATCATGGTAGTATATGGTATGATTATAATGGCAAATGTAAAATTATTGCTATTAATGGTGAAAATAATGAAAAATTTAATGTGCCATACGTAAAGGGATGGGAAGTAAATAATAAAATTATCTGTCCTAGATGTTTAAATTATCCAAATGTATATACTACTCAAGAGATAAAAATGATTGAAAAGAAAATAACTAATAACAAATTATATAATAAGAAATATAATAACAAATTTAAAAAATGCATGATATCTTGTAATTCACTAAATAATGATAGTGCTGCTGTAGAAAAAGATTATTTAGAATATTATTTAATAAGAACAATTGATCCTTTTATTTGTAATAAATTAACTCCTTCAATAAAATCAAAATGTTTAGAGTCCTACCTAATCTATAATTGCCAAGGTGGTGGAACTATAGGATGTCTTGGTGGATATTCAATTTACGGATTGTTTTACATTGATAAAATTAACGAGTATGTTATATCTGAAGTTAAATATTTTGGACAAGATTATGGTGACATGGATACTAAAATTGTGGGCAAATTTGAAATATTAGATGAAATTGATGATATGGAGCAAAAATGGCTATCTAAAGATAAATAAATTAAAAATAATTTAATTTTATAAAAGTAACTTATCAATAGGAGATATAAAATTCTTATATTATAAGTTTCATTCAATAGTTATTTAACACATATCTATATACACTTATGCCAAAGTTAAAGATTAATAACAAAGAAATTGAAGTGCCTGAAGGCTTTACAGTTATTCAAGCACGTGAAAAAGCTGGAGTTGAAATACCAATAATATTAATCTTCATAACAAACATGAGCTATATGTGAAGAGCATAGGTATGCCTAAAACTATTCGCATTGCCAAAATATAGTAAAATAAGCAGCTTAAGTATTTATGCAATAAAGTTTTACTAGCATCCTAAAACCAATTTTTAACCTATCCTGCAGTTTGCAACACTGACTACCAAAGTCCTTTAAAGTTCGTTATGGTATACATTATGATATTCACCATCTTGATTCATATTGAATTCAGTCTCTTGTGTATTTTTATCTGTATATGTATATACATCCTCTTTATCATCCTGTGGTAATATTCCTTTTACAGCTCTAATACTCGATAACATTTGAGCTGTATAAGCTCCACTTATTGCGCTTGATATGTGTGCTGCATAATCATTATTAGCTCCATTTATTAAATAAGATAATCCCAAACTTGCACCACCTCCTATCATTTTACTACTATAGCTCTCTTCTAATTCAAAATAATTGCTTATTGAGCTCAAGAAATAAGGAAGCATTGAGGTCATTGGAGAGCCAGACGCCATAGATATAGAAGCTCCAAATAACATGTCTAATACCAAGCTTTGCTCCTGATGTCCTATAAACTCAGGCATAAATTCTTGAATTTCCTTAAAATATCTCATACTATTAAGCTTTCCATAATAACTTTGAACAAAAAAATCTTTTGCAATAAAGAAAGAGCCCCTCACTATTGGTGCATACCAAGAGTCATTGTCACAGATAAATTAAAGAGTTATATAAAGCCAATTAAGGTAATGTGGGTTAAAACTGAACATAGGAGTTACAAAAGACTGAATAATCGTGTGGACAATGCACATCAACCAACTTTGTTGCATAAATATATAATCTGTTAAGAGTTTTACTTAAGATATGATATGAGAGTATTTTTTTACTTGGTTATTAACTGGCTGTTATATAAGTGTTAAATTTATTGATAGATATACTTTGAAAAGAAGGTATTGTTAAAAAGAAAACTGTTCTACAAAAAGTATTAATAACAAATAGCCATTATATAAAATAGCATTTGAGCATTATTTATTAATAGAAGATACAAAATTCTTATGGTATAACTTTCATTAAATAGTTATTTAACACATATCTACATACACTTATGCCAAAGTTAAAGATTAATAACAAAGAAATTGAAGTGCCTGAAGGCTTTACAGTTATTCAAGCATGTGAAAAAGCTGGGATAGAGATTCCCAGATTTTGCTATCATGATAAGTTAAAAATTGCAGGTAATTGTAGGATGTGTTTGGTGGAAATGGAAAGAGCACCAAAACCTGTTGCAAGTTGTGCACAAGTTGCTATGGAAGGAATGGTAATTCACACCAATACGCCTCTTGTTAAAAAAGCTCGAGAAGGTGTGATGGAGTTTTTGCTTGCTAATCATCCATTAGATTGCCCAATATGTGATCAAGGTGGTGAATGTGATTTGCAAGATCAAGCAATGAAATATGGGAAACCTGAAAGTAGATATAAAGAAGAAAAACGTGCTGTTAAGGATAAAGACTTTGGTCCATTAATTCAAACCCATATGACAAGATGCATTCATTGTACGAGATGTGTGAGATTCATTGAGGATATTGCAGGAACTTATGAATTAGGTGGCATTGGAAGAGGGGAAGATGTTGAAATTACAAATTATATAGAAGGTGGAGTAAAATCTGAATTATCTGGAAATATTATAGATTTATGCCCAGTAGGTGCACTTAAATCAAAGCCATATGAATTTAAGGCAAGAAATTGGGAACTGCATAGGACTGAATCAATAGATGTTATGGATGCAGTTGGATCAAATATTATTATAAATACTAGGGGCAATGAGGTGATGAGGATATTACCTTATACTAATGAAGATATTAATGAAGAGTGGATTTCTGATAAAACAAGGTTCTTTTATGATGGATTAAAATATCAAAGACTTGATCGACCATATATAAAACAGAAAAATAAATTGGAAGAAACTAGTTGGGAAATTGCTTTAAACATATTGGCTAAAAGAATAAAGAAAACAAAAGCTGAAAAAATAGGTGCAATAGCAGGCGATTTAACTGATGTAGAAACTATGTTTGTAGTAAAAGACTATCTTAAAGCATTAGGTAGTTATAACGTTGATTGCAGACAAAATGGAAGTAAATTATCAAATAAAAATAGAGCTCAATATACATTTAACACAACAATAAAAGGTATTGAGGAAGCTGATCATTGCTTGCTTATTGGTTGCAATCCAAGGCATGAAGCAACAATGGTAAATGCAAGAATTAGGAAAGCATACTTAAATAATAAACTATCTATTGCGGTTATTGGAAATAATAATAATTTAACTTACCCATATAAGCATTTAGGAGACAATCCTTGGATTTTAAAACAAATTGCTGATGGTGTACATCCTATATGTACAGATTTAAAAAAAGCTAAAAAGCCAATGATTATTTTTGGAGAGCATTTAACTACACAAGAAGATTATGAAGCTTATGAATATTTTATTAATAAATTAGTTAATAAATATAATTATACTAGTAATGATTGGAATGGATATAACATTCTTCATACTGCAGCTTCAAGGGTAGGGGGATTAGATATTGATTTTGTACCAAATAAAGATGGCATGACTACTAATGAAATTTTAAAAAAATGTGAAGTTATTATTTTATTTGGTGCTGATGAAATTAATTTAAATAAAATAAATAAAAATGCTTTTGTTATATATATTGGACATCATGGAGATAAGGCTGCTGAAGTAGCTGATATTATTCTTCCTGCACCAGCATTTACTGAAAAAAATGCTACATATGTTAATTTAGAGGGTAGGGTTCAAAATACATTTGCAGCAATTGATAAGCTTGGAAAGGCAAAAATAGATTGGCAAATCATTTTAGATTTAGCAAATTTGACTGGTGTAAAGTTACAATACTCTACTCTTAATGAAATTAGAAAAAAAATCTCAAAAGTAAATCCTGTATTTATTAATACAGAATTAAAAAATAATGATAATGTTTTTAAAAACTCATTAAAACAAACCTCTTTTTTTCAAGATAAAATTGATGAAAAAGCTTTAGATTATTATTTAACAAATTCTATTTGTAGAAATTCTATAACTATGAAAAAGTGCTCCCAGATAATTTCTTAATTTAAGCTTTATTTACAATTTTATGCGCAAGTGCTTCTTATATTGCGGTTCCTGCTGCTATGAAGTTAGACCTTCCTGAAGCTAAGCCTGGTATATATGTTCCAATGTCTTTATCAGTAACATTTCCATTTAATATTATATTTGGTATTCCATTATACTATATTTTTATTTCTTGGTTATATTAATTTGTTATAACTTATAACTTTTATTTGATTTATATATTTTATTTCTATAGCTTGATAGTTAAGTAGGGTAGTATAATTTAAGTAACTGATGAACACTAAAATAAAACTGAAGGATAAAAAGACTTCAGCTAAAAAGTTATTAATTTTAATTTTACTTCCAGTTTTAATATTTTTAGCTGGCATATATTTTTATTTTTTTAATAATAGATATATTTCTACTGATGATGCATAAATTAAATCAGGAAAAATTTCAGTTAGCTCAGAAGTACAGGGTAAAATAAAAGAAATATTTGTAAATGATAACTCCCATGTAAAAAAAGACCAAATTTTGTTTAAAATTGATGATTTGTCTTATAAAATTGCATTAGAAAATTCTTTAGCAAATTTAAGAAAAGTTAAAGATTATATTAATAGTATGAAAGCATTATATAAGCAAAATATTGCTGAATTAGATAAAGTTAAAGAAAGTATTTCTTATTTTGATAAAGAATATAAAAGACAGCTTCAATTAAAAAAGAAGAGGGCTACATCTGGTAAGGAAGTGGATAATGCCAAGCACAATTTAGATTCTTCCATTAACCAAAAAAAAGTAATAGAGAAAGTGATTCAGGAAACCAAAGCTAAATTAGATAATGATCCTAATTTAGAAATAAATGAGTATTCTTATTACAGTGAAGCGTTGACAGAAGTGTCTAAATCAGAATTAAATCTAGAGCATACTGAAATAAAAGCACCATTTGATGGTATAATAGCTAATTTTACATTATTACCAGGAAAATATATTAATGTTGGAGCTCCATTATTTTCAATTATTAATAGTCAAAATTTATGGATAGAAGCTAATTTTAAAGAAACTGATCTTCAAAATATTAGACTTAATCAAGATGCAGTCATTGAAGTTGATGCATACCCAGATAAAAAATTTAATACAAAGGTATTTAGTATTACGCCTGCAAGTGGTTCAGAATTTTCATTATTACCTGCAGAAAATAGTTCTGGAAATTGGGTTAAAGTAGTTCAAAGAGTTAAGGTTATTTTAAAATTTAAAGATAGTATTCCAACTAATTTAAATTTACTATCTGGAATGAGTGTATATGTCAAAATTGACACAAAATCATAGTCAAGGTAATAAGAACTCTAATAAGGTCTTAATCACTGTATTTATTATGATTACAACAATCATGCAAGTGATGGACATGACAATAGCTAATGTTGCATTACCTCATATTAAAGGTAGTTTATCTGCTAGTAAAGATCAAATTTCCTGGATTTTAACTTCGTATATTATTTCAGCAGCAATTATGACTCAGCCAATAAGTTGGCTAGCAGATCGTTTTGGAAGAAAAAAAATATTTCTGATCTCCGTTATTGGATTTACAATCTCTTCTGCACTATGTGGCTTATCAACTTCTATAATAGAAATTGTTATTTTTCGCATATTACAAGGAATTTTTGGTGCAGCATTAGTGCCACTTTCTTGTTCTATATTATTGGATATAAATCCTAAAGAAAAACATGGTTCTGCAATGGCGATTTGGGGTGTTGGAGTTATGATTGGTCCAATAATTGGTCCTGTTGTTGGTGGATATTTAACAGAATATTATAATTGGAGATGGGTTTTTTATATTAATGTTCCTTTAGGTATAATATCATCTTTTGGTATTATATATTGTTTACCTGAATCAAAAATTATAAAAAAATCCTTTAATTTTATTGGATTTAGCTTACTCAGTATATCTATTGCATCTTTACGTAAGCGCTAAAATAAGGGCATCTAGGCAAGAATAAAAATAAGTGGTAGAACAAAAGCCTAAAAAAATAGAGGCTAATGATGCTATTAGAAAAAAAGAAAAAAAGAATAAGTAATGAAAAATGGAAAGAGCTAGTAGAAGAATATAAAAAAAGTAATGTAAGTAAATATGAATTTTTTAAGCAAAAGAATGTGCCGAGAAGTACATTTTATAAATGGCACAGAATTCTTGTAGAAAATAAAAGAAATACAGTAAAAAATAAATTTATACCAATAAGAGTGAAAGAATGCGAAGAAGAAAGAAGTGAAGAAATAAAATCAGAGATGATAATAGAAAGTAAAAAGGGGATAAGAATAGGGTTT
>NZ_RXFM01000018.1 GCF_003953955.1 Candidatus Aquarickettsia rohweri
CTCGTCCATTCTCCAACTACCATTGACTGGCTTCTTTCTTTTTCTGAATCTTCCTTCAAGTATTGGCATAAACTTTATTACCCACCTTTGTAAAGTAGCGTGATCAATGGCGAATCCTCTCAACCCGCCTATCTCCTCTATCTCTCTATAACTTAGAGAATATCTTCCTTTCATATACAATGATACCATTATTATTTCTGGACCATATTCATGATTCTTGAAATACTTCATTAATTTTGGGTCTACTTTCAGCATTATTAACATCTATCATTTCTTTCAGAATATCAAAGATTCTTATACTTTTCAACAGATGCGACAGAACCCTAATATAACCTTGCTCTCTAAAATACCCATTTTTAACAGCATGTAATGCTTGATCACTTATTATTCCTGCTGCTACAGAACCAGCTATGCCAGTAAATGGACCTGATAAGGTATAACCAGCCCCAGCACCAATTACAGAAGATAATATTGCTGCACCAATTCTTTGACACTTAAATCTATCATTTGTACCATCATCATTACTTTTACAATATCCATATTCGCTTCTGCCAAATAGTTGAGTTTTAACCAAATGTTGATTTTCTTGTAGCTCTTTTAGAGCATCAGCTCCTATTGCATCTCTAAAATTTACATCTAATAATAAAGTATCTGGATCAAATATGACACCTGTAAGGTCTGTCCTTTCCATATGTGACATTGGAAATTTCGCACCTGAAATATCCATATTTCTAGCAATGGCATCACTGAAATCACATGCAACCATTTCAGCAAATTTAGCATTTACTTTTTTCAAAGTTGCTTCTCTAAAATCTGCCTTGTATGCCTCTATATTTTCTAAAACAGCTTCTGTAAGATTAGAATTTTTTAAATTAATTTCATTTAATATGGCTCCTGATACATCTAATCTTTCTCCTCTTATTCTTTCCATTACAGCATGATAAAAATCAGCTTGATGAGCGTGAACATCCTGCAATGTCGCGTCTTTAAAATCTGCATACCTAGCATTAGCCCCATCCATTATTGCGTTAGATAATTTAGCTAATTCTAATTTTGCTGACTCTAAATCTGCATCAGATAAATTCACTCCTTTGGCTTTAATTTTGTTTAATAATGCTCCTCTTAAGTCAGCATACCTTAAATTAGCTTCTTCAAGAACTGCTTCTTCAAGCTTTGCTTTACTTGCATCAATTTGTTCCATTTGTGCTTGAGAAAAATCTGCATGAGAAAAATCACCTTCTAACACAGCTTACCGAAGATGTACTTTTCTCATTTTAACGTATCTAGCATCAACATCTCTTAAATTTACTTTGTTTAAATTAGATCTATCTGCAATAGCTGATTTTAAACTTGAGTTCTCAATACTTGATCCAGTCAAGTCTGCAGAATAAAGCAGTGCTCCTTCAAAATTTGAGTTAGTAAATCGACTATACATCATTCTAACTCTTGGCATAATTGCTTGAGAAAAATCTACATTCTCTCCTTTAATAGCAATTAAATTAGCATCTGTTAATGTACTATTTTTAAAAGAGCTTGTACCTTGAAGTGACGCAGTCTCAAAACAAGTTCCAGTTAAATTTGTATTTTCAAAATTACAATCTTAGAATACTACACAAGCAAAATTAACTCCACTTAAATCCAAATTAGATAAATCTAAACCACTAATTCTTTGATATTTACTTTCTTTATAGAAGAAATCTGCAACAGGTATTATATCTTTGCCTGGATTCAAATCTTGAGCTTGGCTTAATATTGCTTGATTTGTTGTTTTTTCAGACAAAAAATCGTTAAATGATTTTTTAGCTGCTTTTTCAGGCAAAGAATTAATATATCCTATATAATCTTCTAAATCTTGTTGTGTAGCTTCAAGTCTTACCTTAACAGAGTTAGCTCGTTCAGGATTTTTTGGCAGGTATGTTGGGTCATAATATGCTGTCTTTAGCTCTATTATATACTCATTAGCTATTGTAAATAACTCATTTTCAAGTCTTTTCTTATATTTAGCTTTAATTTCTTCAACTCCTTCAGCAATTTCCTGATTTAGTTGCCTTTGTTTATCTGTCTCACTCACAAAGCTTAAAGCCCAATCTTTATAACTCTGTATGGAAAGCTTTTCTTTTTTAAAACGATTAATCTCATCCTCACATTCAGATTCATAACGTCTTCTTGCATCATTTTCTCGTCTAAACCTTTCTTCAGGTTCATAATCATATTCAGTTCTTTTGTTAGCTGGCAAAAGACTTTTATCATCTGCTTCAATTCTAAATAATTTCTGCATTTGCATTCTTTCAGCATTTGCGTAATCAAGTTTAAGAGAGTCAAGTAATCTTTCATCATCTCCATCAGGTAATTCACCATCTGCTAATAAGTAGTTACGAAAATCACAATTTAATTTAGAACCTCTAAAATCAACATGTGATAAATCACATGAATCAAAAATAACATTTTCATCAAAAATACAATCTCTAAATATTGCTCCATTTAATGATTTATAAAATCTCACATTTGAAAAGACACACCCAGATAAATCAACTTCACTTAATTTTAAAGGATCTTGTTCATAATATTCATATACAAAATTTCTATCGCTATCATAACTATCAATATATTGTTCAACTATTCCATAATCTCCGCTAATTTCTGCTACTATAACCTTACTTTTATATTTAGGATTCTCTTCTGTAAATCTTTGTTGCAAATATTCATTTAAACTTCCTGCAGCTTTTTGGTCTCCTGGTTCTCCATTTTTAATTTTTCTATGTTCAGTAATATAATCTATTAATAAATTTAAATTTTCCGGTTCTGGAATACCATCTTCTTCTCTCCTTGTTTGAACATATTCATATATTGACCATTGTGCACGTGTATCTGCATCTTTTCCAGCTTTTGATTTTTCAAGCTCTTCAATATACTCATTTATATATTTATAATAATCTTCACCTAAAGATATAGGGATAATTTCAATGGACTGATCTAATTTTATACTTTCTTGTTCTAATTGAGCATATATTTCTTCAACTTTAGGCATAATACTAAATACAAAATAGTTATAAATTTAAGGTAACATTAGTTACTTTAAAAAACATTTTATTTTTTTTCAGATTTAGTGATTTTTTTTCTTTTTAATGTCTTCTTTTTTTGTAATTTTTCAATCATTAATCTATTATCCTGAGCTAGTTTTTTCACAACTTCAAATTCCTCCTTTGTTACAAAGTTCATTTTTTTTATAAAAGTTTCAATTTGAGTAGTTATATAGTCTGATATTTCATTCTTAACATTTACAGCTCCTGTGAAAGTTGAGCCTGCTAGCTTTGCTAGATCATCTAATATTTTGTTGTCTTTTTTCATTTTTTTAAATATTTATATGTATTAAATAATACAAATATCATGTAAGAATTAATGTTTGCAATACTTTTTCCTAATATTAATCCAATAGCAATAGAATTAGGATATATATCAATTAGGTGGTATGGAATATCCTATGTCATAGGTGTTTTGCTTGGTGTATATATTTTGAAAAAAATTGAGAAAAAGTATACTGTTGCTAACCTTATTTCAAGTGCCTATGAAAATTTACTTACATATATTATTATTGGCATAACAATAGGCGGAAGATTAGGCTATATCTTATTTTATTGCCCGAATGTAATTTTGGATGATTTTTGGGAGATATTTAAGATTTGGCATGGTGGCATGTCTTTTCATGGAGGGCTGCTTGGGGTAATGGCATCAATATGGTTATTTAGTTTAAAAAATGGAAAATTTATATCTACAATGGATTTAATAGCATGTGTAGTGCCTATAGGTTTATTCTTTGGACGTATAGCAAATTTTATTAATGCTGAGTTATATGGAAAAAAAACAAATGTAAGCTGGGGAGTAATTTTTCCAAATACAGATTATCAGCCAAGGCATCCTAGTCAATTATACGAAGCAGCTTTTGAAGGAATAATGTTATTTTGCATTATGTTAATTGCACTTAGAATAAGGCAAAATTTTCTTAATAATAAAACTTTAGATTCAAAAAAAAGTAAAAATATGGAAGGCTTTCTCAGTGGAGTTTTTTTAACTTTTTACTCTTTATTTAGAATTATTATTGAAATTTTTAGAGAGCCTGATCAGCATATTGGGTACATTTTCAATTTATTATCTCTAGGACAAATTTTGTCAATTCCAATGCTAGTAATGGGTATTTATTTAATTTTTAAAAGAGTTGCAACTAAAAATTGAGTAGGTTATCATTAATATATAACAGCATGAGAAGATATATGAAAAAAATTTTAATTCGAGAAAGTATTTATAATAAGCTAACTAATAACGTAATAATATTTGGAAAATAAGATATTATTTAGAGTATTTTTAAGAAAAATTTTTCATAATACTGATTTATTAATTATTTTAGGGGGAAAATGGATAAACTGCATTTAAAAAATTATGTAGATCTAGCTCGAAAATTAAGCGGTATAGAATATGCATAAATTACAACAAGTATTCAAAAAAAGTATACTGCATCATGGTAATTCAAAATTATTAAGCATAATTACTCAGAACGATATATATATAAAAGAGTATATTAATTTATGCCAAGATAATTTCTATGGAATTTTAATTAACTCTTTAAGTACTACTTACCCAACAATAAAGAAATTAATTGGGGAGAAATGTTTTGATTATTTAGCAAAATTATATGTCAAAAGCAATTATCATAAAAGTAATAGTTTAAAAAATTATGGGAAGAAATTTTCTTCGTTTATAAACTCAAAAGTAGAGTTAAAATCATTTCCTTACTTATATCATGTAGCTAAATTAGATTACTATTTATATTTAGTTCGTAATGCTAATACAGATTATAAAATAAATATTAACTCAGATAATATCTATTACTTTAATGATTTTAAACTTAAAAAATATATTAAACTGGTAAAATCTAAATATCCTATAGATTTTATTTTTAAGTTCTGTAATTCTAAAAAGCATGTAGATAAAAGCATTGAAGTACCTAAAAGAGGATCTAATTTATTAATTTTAAAAATTAACAATGTAGTAAAATATTTGTGTTTAAATAATTTTGATTATAATTTTTTATTAGATTTCAAAAGATATAATAAACTCTCTAACATGCAAGAGATTTATGACCTTGAAGATGATATTAAGGTGCAAAAAATTTTATCAAAAATTTTACAATTAGATTTATTAACTTTTTAAAAGAGGTAAATAATGTGTATAAAAAATATAATCAAAAAAAGTTATTTATTTTTAAAAGATAATTACAGTTATATTACTTCCATTTATTTATTATTATGCAGAGCATATGTATTTTTAATATTTTTCAAATCAGGCTGGCTAAAACTAAAAAGTGCATTAAAAGGGCATTGGCATGTCGTTGAGTATTTATTCCAGCATGAATATAATATGCCTTTTATTCATTATAAAATCACAGCTATTATAGGTACTTTTAGTGAATTATTTTTTCCTTTATTACTTTTGCTTGGATTAGTAAGCAGGGCATCAGCTATAGTTATGATTTCAATAATATTATTTATAAATTTCAGCTATATGTATCATGATAAATATTTTATCTGTGGTATATTAGTGTTAAATATATTAATATTTGGACCAGGCAAATTTTCTATTGATCATATTATTTCTAAAAAGGCAAAGTCAAAAATATAGTAATTGACATTTATTATTTTATCTATAGTGTGTGACCTGTGCAAGTTAATAATCTATTTTATAACTTTATATATTAAGAGCTATGTATCTAAAGTTCTGTTTTATTACTCATTAAATCAATATATTTATAAATAAACTAGAAGACATTGACACTTTATATATGAAATTATTTAAATTATGAATAAATTTAGTTCTCTTAATATTACAACTTTGCTTCAAGAATCTATTATAAAAATGAATCTAAAGATTATGACACCTATTCAATCTAAATCCATACCTGTGATTTTGGAAGGCAAAGATATAATAGGTTCTGCACAAACAGGCACAGGTAAGACCATTGCATTTTTAATTCCAGTATTAGAAAAAATCTTAAGATATGATAAAGAGCAAGCTTTAATATTAGCTCCTACAAGAGAATTAGCATCTCAGATTCAAGCTGTAATCAAAGATTTAGCTCTTAAAATCAAAACTATTAATTCTGTTTTATTGGTTGGAGGAGCTACAATTTTTAAGCAAATGCATAAACTTAAGAAAAATCCAAATATTATTGTTGGTACACCATGAAGAATCAATGATCTTATAAATAGAAAAAAATTAGATCTGAAAAAGGTAAATACTTTAGTAATTGACGAATCGGATAGGATGCTAGATATGGGCTTTAGTATACAGTTAGATCAAATTGTTGGATTTTTGCCTAAAGAAAGACAAACCTTGATGTTTTCTGCTACTTTCTCACCTGAAATTCTTAATCTATCTAAAAAGTACTTACAAAATCCTCAAAAAATTACAGTCACTTCTTCAAATGTAGTTACTCCTAAGATTAAGCAAGATATTAAGTATACAAATAATTCAACTAAATATAATGACCTCTCAAACGAACTTGATATGAGAGAAGGTTCAATAATTGTATTTGTTAATACAAAAATTAGCGCAGAAAGTCTAAGTAAAAAGTTACTGCAAAATAATCACAGTGTTTCTACGCTTCATGGAGATGTTATACATAGAAAACGTGAAAAGGTGATTAAAAATTTTCGTGCTAAAAATTTTCGTATAATGATAGCAACAGATATTGCATCAAGAGGTTTAGATATTCCTCATGTTGAACATGTAATTAATTATGATTTACCAATGTCTCATGAAGATTATATACATCGTATAGGAAGAACTGGTAGAGCTGATTCTAGAGGATCTGCATTAAATTTACTTTTACCTAATGATATAAATAAATGGAAAAGCATAGAGAGATTTGTTGATCCAACTAAAGGTTCATTTAAGGAAAGAAATAATAAATCAAAATTATTTGGTAATAATCGTTATAAAAAAAATAATAAACCAAAAAGATTTTATAGTGCCAAACATGCTTCATAATTAGGAGTTTATAAGAAATATCTATATTAAAATATGGGTTTATTGCAAACAAACTTAGTGTATAGTATAAAGTAAAAATAAGGGGAGGAATATGAAAGAAAAAATAAAAACAAATATTTGAGGACAACTAATATAAATATTTAGATCTAAATGAGAGATATATGTAAAAAATATTGAAAATTATTAAATAAAAATACTAAGGTGAATAAAAAAATGAAAATAATTAAAATATTAATAGCAGTTTTTTTGCTCAATCAATATGTAGTAAGTACGCTAAATGCAAAAAATCCTGAAGAAGTAGAAAGACAAATTAAAAAAGATGAAATGAAAAGAAAAGGAATAACAAAATATTATAATGGATTAGATATATTAAAAAAAGATATAAAGAAAAACCAAATAGAAGAAGATTATGTGTATTTAATATTATTAGAATATGGTATAGAGAAAAAAGGAAAAAATACTGTTAAACAGGAATTGAATAAAGGATTAGAAAAAGCTACCGAATTTAGTAAGGGTAACAAAATATATCATTATACAGATACTAAAAAAGTAGAAGAAATAAAAGCATCATGTGTTAAAATATGGGAAAAGTATTATAAATTAGTTAATGAAGGATTAGAACAAAAAGAAGCTTTGCACATAGCATTGAATTGGTTCAATACAAAATATAAAAAATAAGTTTATAAATTTATATTTGCAAAAAATATAAAGGACAAAAAAGAAATGAAAAAAGAAAGAAATTTATTTATTTTATGGATAAAGTTAGTAACAAAATTTTTTATAAGTGAAAAGAAAAAGATAGCGATTATAGGAATAACAGGGTTAGTAGCATTTGAATTTTTTAATGTATATTTATCTGTAAGACTCACAAAGTGGTCTGGGACATTCTACGATGCATTGCAAAATTTAGATAAAGTTGAATTTCAAAAACAAATATTAGTTTTTGCAATTTTAGCTTTTATCTTCATAATAACATCATTATTGAAAACAGTATCTAGGTTATGGTATTCATTAGAATGGAGAATATGGAAAACAGAAAATATAGTTAATAAGTGGATAAAAGGAAATAATTATTATATTGCAAAAGCAATAAATAAAGAAATAGATAATCCAGATCAAAGGATAGCAAATGATATTAAGGAATTTTCAACAATATCAATAGAGCTTTTTTTAGGAATAATTCAAGCAGTAACAACGTTAATAAGTTTTATTATAATTTTGTGGAGTTTATCTGGAGTATTTGAGTTTAAACTATATAAATACACAATTAATATACCAGGATATTTAGTTTGGGTTGCATTAATATATGCCTTATTAGGTACGTATTTAACGCATAAAATAGGTAGGCCATTATCAGAAATACTGTTTAAAGGTGAGAAAAAAGAAGCCGATTTTAGGTATCAATTAATAAGAACAAGAGAAAATGCAGAAGCAATAGCTATGTATGACGCAGGAGAGTTTGAGAAAGATGGAATAATGCAAAAGTTTACAAAAATAGTTAAAAATACTAAAAAGATGATATTTAGAGAAATGAAGATTATATCATTTGTATCATTTTATAATCAAACAGCAATTATATTGCCAATTTTAGTATTAGCCCCTAGATATTTTGCAGCAGCAATAACTTTAGGAGTTTTAATGCAAACAATAAAAGCATTTGATGAGATAAAAACAGCATTATCCTGGATGATAGAGTCATATATTAACATAGCTACATTAAAGGCAGTAGTAGAGCGATTATATGAATTTCAAAATAGTATAGAAAAATGTGAAGAGGAAAATAAAAAGAATGAAGTACAGATTAAATTTGAAGGAAGTAATATTCAATTAAAAAATTTAGAAATATGCTTGCCTAATGGTGAGAAAATATTAGAAAAAACAACAGATAAAATAATAAAGAATAATTATATATTAAAGGGAGAGAATGGGAGTGGCAAATCCACTATATTTAGAACGTTAAAAGGTATATGGCCATATTCTTCTGGAGAAATTATATATCCTAAAAATTCAAAAATAATGTTTATACCGCAAAAAGGTTATATGCCATATGAAAAATTGAGATTAGCCCTTATTTACCCACTACTTGAGCATAAAAACACACAATATATAGAGCATTTATTAGAATCTATTGGCTTAAATAAACTAAAAATATTATTAAATAAGGAGAATGAATGGGAAAGAATATTGAGTGGAGGAGAAAAACAAAAGATAGCAATTATTAGAAGCATTATTAATAGACCAGATATATTATTTTTAGATGAATCATTTAGTTCTATGGATGAAAAAAGTGAAATAATATCTTTAAATTTATTAAATCAAGAGTTGAAAAATACAACTATAATACTTATAACTCATAAAAATAAAGCAATACCAAAATTTAATAAGGTTATTAATAAAAACAAACTATGTTTGAATTTTAACCATTAAAATCTGTAATGTTAAAAGATATAGTAGTTTAACTTAAGCAATATAAATTAAACTTATGTTTTGCACTATTTTTCATTGTATTTAGGCAATTTAAAAACTAATTTTAACCCGAGCTGCATATAAGAAATACTTAGTAAAAGGGGGAAAAACTGTTATATACAAATATTTGAATACAATTTTAGTTAGCAATATAGTCATTGCGAGAGCATTTTAATGCTCGCGGCAATCCAGGAAAATTATCAATAAATGTAAATGCGATAACAATTATGGATCACTACAGTCGAGACTTAGTCTCTCCCTAATGATAACTGTAGGGTGGTATGCATTCCTCCTTCGTGATGATTGTGGGGAGATACTACGCTTCATGATTATAAGATTTGCTATAAATTTCTTATCTGCAGTTTGGGTTAAGTATGATAATTACGCAAAAGACCTGATACTATTTTATAAGTTTAATTACTAAACTTTATTCTGGAGCATTTCTCTTATTCCTTATTGAGATTTTTTAACTATTTGGTAGCTCAATATAAGATCTATGAAAAGACTTTTATATTTTGAATCAGGAATAACATCAAAATTTGTAAGTGCTTTTTGTATGTATTTTTCTAAAATTTTATATGATTTATTCTTAATATCATATTTTTCAAATAAGCTTAGTAGTTGATTAAAATGCTGAATTTTTTTATTTTTTTTATTAAAAATCTTTTCTATAACTATAAAATCTTGTTTATTAACATTCTTTAGAGCTACTATTACAGGTAAAGTAATTTTATTTTCAAAAAAATCACTACCAGGCTCTTTGCCAAGTTCTTCAAAAGTAGAAAAGAAATCTTTTATATCATCATTAATCTGAAATATTATACCTAAATTAAGGCCATAATTTTTTAATATTTCTTTTTGTTTAGCATTAGCATTAGCCAAAATAGATGAGCACAAGCAAGCTGCAGAAAAAAGATTGGCAGTTTTAGCGCTGATTAAACTTATATATTCATCAAATTCTATATCTAATCTTCCAATAAGTTCAAGCTGCCATACTTCTGCCTCTGCAATTTCAGCTGATGTGTTAGCAAGTATTTGAAGGACATCTAAATTCTTAGTTTTAATCATTTGCTTAAAAGATTGACTAAATAAAAAATCTCCAACTAAAATACTAGATTTATTACCCCATATATGGTTAGCAGTAATGTTATTTCTTCTTGTATTACTATTATCAACTACATCATCATGTAGTAGTGTTGCATTATGTATAAACTCTATAGCAGATGCTAAATCTAAACACTTTTTTAAAGTAGTTTGATTAGGATTAAATAACTTACAGGAAGCTATAGTAAGTAAAGGTCGTATTCTTTTTCCACCTGAAGATATAATATGATAAGAAACTTTGCTCAGTAAATTTGCTTTATTACTTTGAGAATATTTTAATAAAAAGTTATTTAATTCTTTTAATTCAAAATTTAAATTTTCAATAAATTTATTTATAATTGTTTTGTCCATTATTAATTTTAAATCTATTAATCAACTTTTTAGTAAATAAAAATATATAATTTATTTAATTATACAAGTTTAATGTATAATATGTTTATATATTGAGATTATAAATGAGTTGTGACTATTTTAGAAAATTAAGATATTATTTAGTGAATCAATACTTCAATTAGAAGAGCGTGATAATTTATATTATCTATTATGTATTTTATTTTTATTAATATACACTCCTATAACAATATTAGAGTTAGCACATATAAATCTTATTATAATATTTATTAGTTTGGTAAATTTAATTATAATAATTTTATGTATTTGGTTTCTACTTTATAGATTAATTTTTAAAAAGATAAAGTATAAAAAAGTTTTACAAATATTAATTTTATTGTTCGGTTTGCCATTTCTTCCATGTTACACGCTTTTTTTAAGTGATTTCAGTATGCAATGGATAATTAGATTAATCCTTTCATCTGGATTGCTTTTTATATTTACTAATAATAGATTATTTACAATACTATGGATAATTAATGCAGTTTTAGCATATATTTTATATATATTCACAGCTAGCCTTTATAAAGGAGATATAGTAGAAATAATGATGAGTTATGTAGAGCATTATACTATTTTTAGCAATGGTGCATTTAGTTTAAGCTTTGTTTTGCTCGTCATTTATAAAATGACTGCAACCTCCAATCAAATAGAAATTTCTAAAGCATTTGCAAGTGCTATAGCACATGAAGTTTTTAGCCCTATTTCAATTGTAAAATTAAAATCAGAAATGCTTTTAGAAAAAATAAATAATAATGATAAATCTGCTTTGATTCATGAAATTAATGAGTTAATGAAATTAACAAATTATTGTATGAAAAATGTAGAAATTATATTAACTGCTTCTAAAAATGTAAATACACAATATTCCGATATAAAAAAATATTCAGTTGTAAAATGTATAGAAATTGCATTAGAGGAATTTTATTTAACAGAAGAACAAAAAAATAAAATTCATTTTGACAATAGTGTAGATTTTAAATTTAAAGGATCGCGACATCTATTAAAACATGTTATATTTAATCTTTTAAAAAATACGTTTGCTCATGCTGGAAGAGAAGCTTCTATTTATATATGGATTGATAAAAATAAAATTCATTACAGAGATACAGGCAGTGGAATTAAAAAAAATGAATTGCCAAGAATTTTTGATGCAGATTTTAGTAAAGGAAGATTTGGCATAGGTTTACATTTTTGTAAAAAAGCTATGGAAAGAATGAATTCGAAAATTAAATGTGTTTCAAAATATGGTGAATATACTAAGTTTATCATATTTTTTTCTAATATTATAAAATAATTAAATGAATAATGAGGAAATAAAATCAAGGTTAATTAATTTAGAGAAGAAGGTTAAGAATAAAAATAATAATAGTCATATAAATAAAAAATCTAATGTACCAATGACTATAATAACAGAATTAATAGCTGGAATTTTTATTGGATGTATAATTGGATACTTTATTGATAATTTTTTTAAAACAATACCTATTTTTATTGTATTGTTTTGTATAATAGGATTTTTTGCTTCTTTATTAAATATGTATAAGAATTTATATAAGTAAAATAATGGCAGAAGTTTCAGTAGATATAATTACCTTAATTAATTACCACACAGTGGCAGATAATGAAATTATTAAAAATAGATTTATTGAACATATAAAACATCTTTATCAATATTCTATATTTAAAAATATATTAGATTTAGTTGCAACTAAAGTTTCGCAAAATTCTTTAAAATTTAATATTAAAGAAAAAAGTAATTTTGATTTAGATGAGGGCAATTGTAAAACCATTTATGAGCCATTGTTAGATTCATATTTAAATAATTTTAGACAAGATAGGCGTTATGTAATTACAATTAAAAAAATTGCTTATAATGTTATTATTCATGAAATAGCACATATGGTAGAGAAAGAATTAAATTTAGATTTAAAATACTTCATAAAAGCATTGCATGATGATTTTGAGAATATAAATAGTAATCTTATTATAGTAAAAAATTCTATAGATGAGATACTGATAAAACAGGTTTCTAAGTATAATGTTGAGCAACAAAATTCAGAGTTATTTGCTAGGTTTTTTCAGTTATTTGCAGAATCAAGAGAAATATCTGGATTTCAATCTCAGTATAAATATAGCATTCAAGATATAAGTGGAGTCTTATCCAATTCTACTAGATGGATTGAATTTACTCTAAGTAAATTAATATCAGCAAGATTGGATATTAATATAGTAAATTCATCTAAGAAGTTTCTAAAAGACATGAAAAATATAAATCATAAGTGGGCTAAACAAAAAGTTCAGAAGCTTCATAATAGTAATAAAAATAAATTATCTAAATGGACAAAGGCTGTAAAATCAATAAAAGATGTATAATTTGTTAATTATTATGAACAATTTTATAGTTTTATTACTTTAAAAATAGCTTGTTAAATTCATTCCATTCTCTTTTAGACATACTACTATTTTCCTCAGATACACTATGTCCTTGTATCATTTTCTTAATGATTTCTACTCCTGTCTTTGATAAATTAACAGATTCTTTTCTATAGTTAATAAATGCATCATAAGTATAGGGCACCCATTTTGATACTATATCAAGAATTTTATTTGAATACTCTCGTATTTCATATTGAGCATGTGAATCTGCTCTTAATCTTAAGAAATGGAGCAAATTGTTTAAGTCAATTTTCCAATACCACTGCGTATAATAATTTAATGTTAAATTCATTCTAGCTAATTCTCTAGCTATGCCCTCTTTATTTGTATCTTTAATTTCACCGGTTTCTTCATCTAAATTTAATAAATCCATATAATTATCATAACATCTTAGGGCATCTTCTCTTAATATATCTAAAACTCTTTTAGATTGGTTGGAATCTAAAGTTCCTTCTCTACCTTGTTTATTAGATTGTGATTGTATCTCTATATTTTTAGGGTCAGGCAAATAAAATTCTTTATCTAAAATTGAGTATCTTGCAGAATATTCATTAACGTTTGCAGTTCTATGTCTTATCCATTGTCTAGCAATAAAAATAGGTAATTTTATATGTAATTTTATTTCACACATTTCAAATGGTGTTGTATGATAATGCCTCATTAGATAATTGATTAACCCTTTATCTTGATTTAGCATTTTGGTACCTTTTCCATAAGATACTCTTGCAGATTGTACAATTGCTGAATCATCTCCCATATAATCTATTACTCTAATGAAACCATGATCAAGCACTTTTATTGGTTCATATAGTATTGCTTCTAAAGCTTGAACAGTTGCTCTTTTTGTATAAAATTTTTGATCTTGTGAATTTTTAATTTCGTTATTGTAATTTACTTTTTGTTTCATATTATTACTAATAATTTAAAGTTTATTTTTTTGTACTTGATTAACAAAAATAATTCTATTTAAAATGATGTTATTTAAGCAGTATAAAGAAAAATATAATTAATAAAACAAAAATGAAAGGATTGTCAAAAAAAGATTGGGATGAAAAAATTCAAGTTGCTTATGGGGCGCTACTAAAAAAGTTAGAAGATAATCCTAATTTAGATATTAAGTTAATTAACAAAGTATTTGATATATCCAATGTTTCACATAAAGGCCAATTTAGAGAATCCAATGAACCATATATAATTCATCCGATTGAAGTAGCAAGTATAGTAGCAGATTTAAATATGGATACTTCAACAATTATTGCTGCATTATTACATGATACCATAGAAGATACAATCTTAACATATAAGCATATAAAAGATATTTTTGGTAAAAAAATAGCAGATATAGTTCAAGGAATATCAAAGCTTATAACTATAGAATCAAAAAGTAATATTTTAAGCGCAGAAGAAAGAAAAGTTGAAGATTATAGAAATCTTATGTGTGCTGTTTCAAAAGATATTAGGGTTTTAGTAATAAAGCTTGCTGATAGACTGCATAATATGAGAACACTTAATTGTATTAAAAATTCAAAAAAAAGAAAGAGAATAGCACTCGAAACAATGGATATACATTCTGCACTTGCAGAAAGAATAGGAATTCATAATTTTAAGAATGAATTACAAGATTTAGCTTTTGCTGAATTATATTCTCAGGATAAATTAAGTATTGAAAATCAGTTGAACTTAATTAGAAAGGATGGAGGTGACTTAGTTAATAAGATTGTAGGTGAGCTTAAAAGTGTTTTGATTAGTTCAAATATTAATCTTGTTGATGTTACAGGAAGGGAGAAAAAAACTTGCTCTATTTGGAGAAAAATACAAAATAAAAAATTATCTTTTGAAAATTTATCAGATATCTTTGCATTTAAAGTGATAGTTCAAGATGTTGAAGATTGCTATAAAGCATTAGGTGCAATTCATAATAATTATCATATGGTTCCAGGTGCTTTTAAAGATTATATTAGTACTCCGAAAACTAATGGATATAAATCGCTACATACTATTATTATTGGACCTGAAAGCAAAAGAATTGAAATTCAGATAAGAACTGAAAATATGCATAGAATTGCTGAATTTGGTGTTGCAGCTCATTGGCAATACAAACAACAATTTCCTAATAAAAAAGAGAAGCACTTTAAATGGATAAGTGAAATATTAGCTATTTTATAAAATTCTAATAATCCAAGTGAAATCTTAGAATATTCTAAAATGGAAATGCATTATCATCAGGTATTCTGCTTTACTAATGATGGAAAATTAGTTACTTTGCCTAAAGGAGCAACAGCTCTTGATTTTGCATTTTATATTGATGCTGATATAGGTCTAAAATGTATTGGTGCTATTGTTAATAAAGAAACTGTTCCAATTTCATACCAGTTAGATAATGGAGATCAAGTTGAAATAATTTGTGCTGAAAAAAATAAAGCTTCTGAATTATGGTTAGAAATTCTAAGTACTGGCAAGGCAAAAACAGAATTAAAAAAGTATTTGAGTAATGTTAAAACAGATCATTTTATAGCAATTGGGAAAGAAAGTTATAAAAAATATTTAGATAGTCATAATGTTGAATTTGACGAATCTAAAATTGTATTACCGAAAGATTCTGCGATAAAATGTGAGAATTTAGAGACTCTTTTTTTATTAATAGGGCAAAACAAAGTAAAAACAGCAGATGTAGTTAAAGCATCTTATCATGATTTTAAAAAAGCTCCTAATATAGTTAGTTTCTTTTTTAATATAGTGCAAAAAATAAAGAAAAAGTTGAAAAATAATTCGCAAAATTTAATTAATAAAGGTGTTAGTTTATATTTTGCTGAGTGTTGTTTCCCTGTTAAAGGAGAAAAAGCAGTATCATTTTTAGATAAAGAAAAGGGATATTGTATACATAGCGTAGAATGTAATAAAGTGAAATATTTACATAAAGCAAACAAAAAGATTAACTCATTTAACTGGGAGCTATCTGATAACTTTCTATATCAATCTAAATTAATTTTATTAATTTCAAATAAAGTTGGTAGTTTAAGAGAAGCAGTAAATTGTATCTTTGATTTAAATATTAATATTGTCAATATTACTACTACCAATAAGTTTGATGATTTTTTTGAGTGCTCTATTATTATTGAAGTAGAAGATATAAAACAAATAAAAAATTTGTTATCTAAATTTAGTAATCTAGATTTGTTGTATTCATCGATTAGGTATCTTGAGGATTAATTTATAGCTTATTTTAAGTTATTTATTGGTAAAATATATTATAAAATAAGATGACATTTGGATAATTTTCTAATATAAAATTTTACTTTAAATATCTTAATACTTGTTTTGTTAAATACAAAATATAAAATAATAGAGAAAAATTTATACTCTCCAAAATGTACTAAAGCTTATGTTATAAATCAATTATTACAGAAAGAAGATTCTATTTTATATATTGCTAATAATGAAAAAAATGCTTTAGAGACATACGATAATTCAAAATTTTTATACCACAAGATATTTTAGTAATTTATTTGCCTGGGTTAAATAGTACCCCATATGATATAGATAGTTGTACAAATTATGGAAATAGAGCAAGTTTATTGCATCAATTAGCCACTAATATAAAATCTAAAAAATTAATTATTTCGAGTATAGCTGGATTAATTCAATATCAAACACCTATAAATCTTATTAAAAACAATAGTAAAAACTTACAAGTTAATGATAAATATAATTTTACAGAATTAATAAAATTTCTCACAAATATGTAAGCGCTAAAATAAGGGCATCTAGGCAAGAATAAAAATAAGTGGTAGAACAAAAGCCTAAAAAAATAGAGGCTAATGATGCTATTAGAAAAAAAGAAAAAAAGAATAAGTAATGAAAAATGGAAAGAGCTAGTAGAAGAATATAAAAAAAGTAATGTAAGTAAATATGAATTTTGTAAGCAAAAGAATGTGCCGAGAAGTACATTTTATAAATGGCACAGAATTCTTGTAG
>NZ_RXFM01000002.1 GCF_003953955.1 Candidatus Aquarickettsia rohweri
CTACAAGAATTCTGTGCCATTTATAAAATGTACTTCTCGGCACATTCTTTTGCTTACAAAATTCATATTTACTTACATTACTTTTTTTATATTCTTCTACTAGCTCTTTCCATTTTTCATTACTTATTCTTTTTTTCTTTTTTTCTAATAGCATCATTAGCCTCTATTTTTTTAGGCTTTTGTTCTACCACTTATTTTTATTCTTGCCTAGATGCCCTTATTTTAGCGCTTACTGTATTACTTCATTAAACATGAAGATATTTCAGATGAAAAAATTGTAGAATTTGCAAAGTTAAATCCTCCAGCACTTGATGAAGATGCACATTTTAAAGGTAAACCTATAGTTAGTGCTATGAAGGATAGTAAAACAGAACTTGCAGATACGCTAATAGAAGTTTTAGATGAGTATTAAAATTCTCATATAGAACATCCTGATTTGTAGATATAGATTCTACGTAGATTAATAATTATAAATATGGCATTATTGATAGCAAAGTTATAAAATATTTAATGCTATGGTGCAAGATAATGAGTTAACTCTAAAACAAAAAATAGCTGCGATGTTGATGTTTGGCTTTAGAGGGTCAAATGTTGAAGATCAAGGTGTGGTTGAGATAGTGAGTGATATAACTAAATTAGGACTAGGAGGAGTGTTATTATTTAATTATAATGTTGAGTCTCCTAACCAATTAACTTCTTTAACCAGCGCTCTCAAACAAGCAGACCCAAAAATATTAATAGCTGTAGATCAAGAAGGAGGAAAAGTTCAAAGGTTAAGTTCAAAAAATGGGTTTAGGAGTTTTGATACAGCAAAAAAAATTGCAAAAAATTATAGTCTTGAAGAAGCTTATAGCACTTACTTTGAGATGGCAAAAATACTTAAAAATTATGGTATTAATTTCAATTTTGCTCCTTGTGTTGATGTAGATACTAATCCTACTTGCAGTGTAATTGGAGGATATGAAAGAAGTTTTAGTGATAACCCAGAAACAGTAATTCATTATTCAAAACAATTTATAGATGCTCATAAAGAGCATAAAATAGTTACTACTTTAAAACATTTTCCAGGTCATGGTTATGCTAGAGGTGATACTCATCAAGGATTGGTTGATATGACTAATTCAGCAAATCCAAATATTGAATTAAAACCATATCAGGAACTATTTAAAGAATCTTCGTATATAGCAGTAATGACCGCTCATATTAAAAATTATAATTTAGATCCTGAAGGTTTACCAGCAACTATGTCTAAAGAAATAATTACAGGCTTATTAAGAGAAAAACTTGGATTTCAAGGTGTAGTTGTCACTGATGCTTTAGAAATGGGTGCAATAAAAGCACATTATAAATTAAAAGATGTAATATGCCATGCAATTAATGCTGGAAATGATATTTTAGTTTTTACTAGAAACTCTGCTGCTTCCCCTAATTCAGAAGAAAAAGATTTATGGGATACAAGTCCTGAAAAAGTTATTAATATTATTGAACTAGCAATATCAAACGGTGATATTTTAAAAGAAAGAATAGATGAGTCATACGCAAGAATAATTAAACTTCAAGAGTTAATTAATACAGAACAGATCTGTGAATATGAATTATAATATTTTTTATTCAAAATAAATACATATAAATAAATACATATAAATTAAAAAAATTTTAGTCAGGGGTTTACAAATTTAATTATAATAATTACCCTTACACTATAAATTAATCTACTGAGGTAAGATTATGAATGTAAAATTTATAAATAATAAATTTAAGTTATCATTTTGTTTATTATTAATATCGGTATTTTTCTTAACAGCTTGTGATATTGTTAACAAAGGGCAATTACCAAGCAAATATCTTGATGATGTAGTGCTAACAACAAAAATTAAGTCAAATATTCTTACTACAAAGGATATTAGATCAAATGATATTCATATTGAATCTTATAATAATACTGTACAAATTACAGGATTTGTTAAAGATAAAAAGACTTATAACAAAGTATATGATATTGTAAGGAATACTGAAGGAGTAAAAAAAGTAGTTAATAACTTAATCATTAGAAAATAGTAATGGGAAACAATATTTCAATAAATAAAGAAGATCTAAACAAAAATTACAATGTATTATTAAAATTATTAGCTTCTGAATATGTTTTATACCTTAACACTCTTAGTGCTCATTGGAACATTACAGGAAGCAGTTTTGCAAGCATTCATGTACTATTAGAAAAACAGTATGAATCTATTAAAAATATAATAGATGATACAGCTGAAAGAATAAGGATTTTAGGATATAAAGTGCCAGTATCTAATTCTAAATATTTGCATGATGCTGAAATTAATAATATATCGGAAAGTTTAAATTTTATAGATACTGTAAAATCTTTATGTAAATCTTATGAAGATATAATTAATTTATTACGTCAAAGTATCAAAGAAATAGAAAAA
The DNA here is from genome assembly GCF_003953955.1 of Candidatus Aquarickettsia rohweri. Lineage (GTDB taxonomy): Bacteria > Pseudomonadota > Alphaproteobacteria > Rickettsiales > Midichloriaceae > Aquirickettsia > Aquirickettsia rohweri. Next base: position 2,439 of record NZ_RXFM01000002.1, read on the forward strand.
ACTGATGATTTTGGAACTGAAGATTTATTGGTAAGTACATTAAAAGAGCACGAAAAAAGCTTATGGATGCTTGATAGTCATTTACAAAAATCAGCTTAAAATTATAAAATTGAGTTTTAAATGAAAATTACTCCTATAATATTAGCAGGAGGCAATGGATCGAGGTTATGGCCTCTCTCTAGAAAGAATCATCCAAAACAATTCCTTGAAATAAAAGATGGAATAAATTTTTTTCAAAATACAGTAAAAAGAGTCAGTGATAATAATATATTTAATGACCCTATTATCATTTGTGGACAAAGTCATAGATGGCAAATAGAAGATTCCTTAAAAAAAATAAATATAAATAAATATCATATTATTTTAGAGCCAACTTCTAAGAATACAGCTGCTCCAATTATTGCAGCAAGTTTATTTTTGAAAGAAGAAAATAGTAAAATCCTTATATTGCCTATAGATCATATGATAAAAAATGAAGATCGTTTTATAAATAATGTAGTTGCTGCTGTTGAGAAAGGGAATGATTTTATAGTTACATTTGGTATTAAGTTTAACAAGTGCAATCCATCGTTTGGCTATTTACAAAAAGGCCAGGTAATAGAAAATTCCAACTTAATGAAAGTATCAAAATTTGTTGAAAAACCAGAAAATATTGCTTCAGAAGCAATTACTTCAGAAGAATATCTTTTGAATACAGGAATTTTATTAACTTCTCCTAAAACTTTAATTGATGAGATAAATTTGTATGAAATAGATTTGTTAAAATATGTCAAAGAATCTCTTGATAATGCCAAAGTAAACCATAATGTAATAGAACTTGAAAAAAGTAATTATAGTAATTGTAAAAGCATTTCTATTGACTACGCATTATTAGAAAAGAGTGAAAAATTAGCAGCTTTTCAAGCAACATTTGATTGGGCAGATATTGGATCATTTTACTCATTTGATAACTTAATTCATAAAGATGCTAATAACAATAGTGTAAAAGGTAATGGAATATTTATTGATAGCAAAAATTGCTACATAAATTCAGAAAAATTATTTACCGCGGTAATAAGCCTAAAAGATGCAAAGATTATTTCAACAAAAGATACAGTTATTGCTTTTCATAAAAATGATGTTGCTAAAATTCGAAAGGTATATTCTCTTTTAGAAATTGAAGGACATAATGATTTAATAGAGGGTAATATAGAATATAGACCATGGGGATATTATGAGAATCTAGTAATTTCAAGAGGATATAAAATCAAAAAAATAATTGTAAATCAAGGGGGCAAATTATCTTTGCAAAGTCATGACTTTAGATCCGAACAGTGGACTGTTATAAAAGGTATCGCAACTGTTACAATAGATGAAAAAGTTTTTCAATTAACTAAGCATCAATCTACTTTTATACCTGTTAAAGCTAAGCATAGATTAGAAAATTGTCATGATGAAATTTTAGAAATTATAGAAATTCAAATTGGTGAAAAATTGATAGAAAGTGATATACATAGGTATGAAGATATATATGAGAGAGTTTAAAATATATTATATTATGGTCTATTGCAAACAGCAAAAGAGGTTAAAAATTAATAAAAGATATTTGACTTGGAGTCTGTCATATAATTTGTGCAACAAAGTCAAAACAAATATCTCAACAGCATGATATAAGGTAATCACAAATTTATAAAGAAACAAACAGACCTATACTTGTCTTCAAATCCTTCATAAGTACTGCCAAGACCATTACAGGAATAGAGGCATATGATTAAAAAAAGACTGCTTGCTAACAACGATAACTATAAAGTATACAACGGAAAAATAATTTGGTATTGTATTAAAATTTAAAGCACAACATTTTTTAAGTCAAAAAAACGAAGCAAAATTGTCATTATTGATTTTAAGATTTAGGAATGCCTAAAACAATTAGTATTGCCTAAAAAATACGAAAACAGCTAGCTATAGTATTTATGCAACAAAGTTCATTAAATTGGTTATATCTAGATTTAAATAGTTATTTTGCCACTATAGAGCAGCAAATCAACCCATCTTACAGAAATAAACCAGTTGCGGTAGTGCCATGTGATACTGATACAACATGTGCTATAGCAGCTAGCTATGAAGCTAAATTAAAGGGAGTTACAACAGGAACTATTATTAGAAAGGCAAAAAAACTAATTCCAAATTTAATATGCATTCCTGCTAAACACCAACTATATATGGAATACCACAATAAAATATTACAAGAAATAGATAAGCATATTTATATAGATTATGTGTTATCTATAGATGAATGTGCTTGCAAAATTACTGGAAAATATAATGGTGAACAAGAAGCAGTTAAACTTGCAAAAAATATTAAGCATGGGATTATTAAAAATGTAGGTGAATACATAAAATGTTCAATTGGAATTGCTCCAAATAGATTCATTGCAAAAATAGCAACTGATATACAAAAACCAGATGGTTTGATAGTACTCAAAAGTACTGATATACTACAAACCTTATGCTCCTTATCTCTAAGAGATTTACCAGGAATAGGAAAAAATATACATGCAAAATTATTGTATAATGGTATTTCTACAGTAGAAGAGCTATATAAGCTTGATTCATCATCCCTTAGAAGAGCTTTCGGTAGCATTTTAGGCGAGAGGTATTGGTATATGCTAAGAGGAATAGAATTACCTGATATTGAGACAAAAAGCAAATCTATTAGTAATAGCCAAGTTCTTCATCCAAATTTGAGAAATGCTAATTCTGCAAGAATAATAGCTCATAGGTTATTGCTAAAAGCAGCAAGTAGATTAAGAAGGTTAAACTACTCTTGTAAAGCAATAATCATAAGTATAAATACAACAGATAACAAACGTTATAAAAGTAGAATTAAATTTACAAATTTATCTGATAGCATATCTCTATCAAATAAAATGCTTGGTAATTGGAATGAATTAGTAAATCAAAACAAAATTAATGTAATAAAGAAGGTATCAATAACATTAACTAATATTGATATAAAAAATTATAAATCAAGACAAGGATGCTTATTTGATGAAAATAATGATTGTCATATTTATAAAAAGAAAAAAAGAGAAAGAATTTCTAAAATTATAGATAAGCTAAACGCAAAATATGGTAAAGATACAGTATGTATAGGCGTGTTGCCTATTGATAGTAAAAAATATCATACTGGAACTAAGATCGCATTTGGAACAGTTCCAATATCACAGGATTTTAACGAGTAATATCACTAATACCATCATAGGATTTTAGTGTTTCAACGCTTCTATTGCTTTTTTAAAATCACTACTGTTATGTGTATATTTTTTAGCAATAATAGATAACTTATTAATTGTGTTTGGATTTGTATCATCTACAGAACTTAAGTTTTTTGGTATAAGTGGGTCTAATCTAAAATAGTTAGGAAATAGTTTTTGCCCTTGTATAGCATCTGAAATTGCATCTGCATGTATGATTAAGTCTACAATATTTGGCTTTGATATCACCCATCCAGTAAAACCATAATTTAACATATTGTTTATTTTTTCTGAATCATCTAAATTCATACGCCCTGGCCCTATACTTATAATTAAAATATCATCTTTCTTTAAATGTGGCTTTATTTCTATAAGTTCTGCTATACCTGTCATTAAAGGGTTTGCATCAAAAATTCCTCCATCTATATCATGCATTATAGAACCATCTTTTTTAACAGTAATCTTTGGAGCAAAAAATATTGGAGCAGAAGCTGTAGCACCAACTGCATCTCTTAAATAGTAATCTAAATTTGGATCTTTTTGTGCTTTAAAGGTAGACCAAATATTTGGTTTGCCAGTATTTAAGCTGAATGAAAGAAGTGTTATTGGCTTTAAAGTATTAGTTAAAGTATTATTTTTAAATTCCTCTAAAAATATTTTATCCATAATTTTTCTATCATAAATTGGAGAAAAAATTCCAAATGAATACCAATTTCTATCAAAAATTATATTCATGTATTTTTTATAAATTTTTGCAACTTCTGTCACGTTATAAATTGGATTACCATTATCATCTTTTAAATTCAATAATGAAGCTATTATGCCTCCTGCAGAACTTCCAACAAAATAATCAAAAACTTCGCTAATTGGTTTGCTCAATTGTTTTTCTAATGCACATAATATTTCTAGAGATACAACTCCATTAATCCCTCCACTATCAATACTTAAAATTTTGTATTTAAAATTTTTCTGTGAATTGGTAACATTTAATGATTCATCTGCATAGGATAAATTATTATTAGCTAATATAAATAAGATAATAACTAAGATAAGTAGTTTTTGTTTTATTTTGACCATATTAAAAAATAGATTATACTTTATTATTAATTATTATTTCAAAATTGGAACTAAAATTTTATTTTTAGCAATGAAAATTTTATAAGAACTTGGTATTCAAATAAATTTGTTATATGTTTTTATTAAATAATATATTTGAAAGTGAATACTTACAATGAATGATTTTAGCAATGCTTTCAGAAACTTCGTTTTAGCAACTTTACTGGGCTTATTTTTATTTATTCTTAGCTTATATTTTTCATCTCTTATTGTAACTTATGCAGTATATAAACAATTAAGTCTAGACTTTGCTTTGTCAACTCAACCTTTCAATGCATTATATGGTTTAATAATATTTTGGATCAACAATTTCCAGGCTATTAACTTAGAATATGATGATTACCTTATTGCTAAAATTACTGGTTCAATATTAATTCCAATGTTCATAATAGGTTTTTTAACATGGAAGTATAAATCAGCAATTTATGAATTAAGACCATACAGGAAAAAGGAATCTGTACATGGTGATGCAAGGTGGGCTACAGAAGAAGATATAAAAAAGGCTAATCTTAGAGTTAAAAAAGGAATGCTGCTTGGAGAAGATAAAAAAGGTTATTTAGTTGCAGATGGCTATCAACATACATTGCTTTTTGCTCCAACAGGTTCTGGTAAAGGTGTAGGTTTTGTAATACCTAATTTGCTTTATTGGGAAAATTCTGTTGTTGTTCATGATATAAAATTGGAAAACTATGAGCTAACATCTGGTTGGAGGTCAAAAAAGGGACAAGAAGTTTTTGTGTGGAGTCCTGCTGATCCTGATGGTAATACTCACTGTTATAATCCTATTGATTGGGTTAGTAGTAAGCCAGGGCAAATGGTAGATGATGTCCAAAAAATTGCTAGCCTTATAATGCCAGAGAAAGAATTTTGGAATAATGAGACTCGTTCCTTATTTGTTGGTGTAGTTTTATATTTAATAGCTGATAAAAATAAGATCAAATCATTTGGGGAAGTTGTGAGAACCATGAGAAGTGATGATGTAGTATATAATTTAGCTGTGGTTCTTGACACTATGGGAAATGAAATACATCCAGTTGCATATATGAATATTGCGGCATTTCTTCAAAAAGCTGATAAAGAGAGATCTGGTGTAATTTCAACTATGAACTCTAATTTAGAGCTTTGGTCAAACCCATTGATTGATACTGCAACAGCTTCTAGTGACTTTAACGTATTAGAATTTAAGAAAAAGCTTACAACGGTTTATGTTGGATTAACTCCAGATAACTTAAAAAGACTACAGCCACTCATGCAAGTATTTTATCAGCAAGCAACTGAGTTCTTATCAAGAAAGTTACCTAGTGACAATGAGCCATATGGTGTTATGTTTATGATGGATGAGTTTCCTACACTTGGTAAAATGGAGCAATTTATGACTGGTATTGCTTATTTTCGTGGTTATCATGTAAGATTATTCTTAATTATTCAGGATACTCAGCAGCTTAAGGGAATATATGAAGAGCATGGCATGAACTCATTTTTATCAAATTCAACTTATAGGATTACTTTTGCTGCAAACAATTATGAGACTGCAAATTTAATATCTCAATTATGTGGTAATAAAACAGTTGAGCAAGTGTCTCAGAATAAACCTAAATTTTTGGATTTTAATCCTGCTTCGAGATCCCTTAGTGTTTCTAAAACTCAAAGAGCATTGCTACTTCCACAAGAAGTTATTAATTTACCGCGTGATGAGCAAATCTTATTGATTGAGTCTAGTCCACCAATAAAATCTAATAAGATTAAATATTACCAGGATAGCTTTTTTAAAAAAAGACTATTACCTCCAATACCAATACCTCAACAGGAGCCATTTGATATGGAAAAGTTAAGAGCTGGTTTTGCAAGTAATAAAGATAAAGGTGAACAAAAAAATGTTGATGCTCAGGCTAGTAATAATAATGCACAACCTCAAAAGGTTTTAACTGATGATAAAAAAACACATACTGAAGACACTAGTGATAAGATGGAAGATGAGGTTTTTAATTAATTGATGAATTTTCAGGAAATTGCAAAATCAATTAAAGGTATTGAAGATAACTCTATTAATATAAAAAAGGATTATGTATTTTTTGCTTTAAATGGTGAAAAAACCCATGGAGCAAAATTTATTAATGATGCCATTAAGAATGGAGCAAAATTTGTTATAACTGATAAAAAATATACAAAAAAATTAAATAATAATGATGTAAAAATTTTGCAAGTAGATAATCCCAGAAAGTATTTAAGTAAGCTTTTATCAATTTTTTACAGAGAAAAACCAGAAGATATAGTAGCTGTAACTGGTACAAATGGAAAAACTTCTGTAGTGAATTTCTATCAACAGATTTGTGATTTATTAAAATTTAAAAGTGCTTCTATAGGTACATTAGGGCTTATTAATTCTAATAAAGAATATAAATTTAAAGAAAATCTTAGCCTTACATCTCCAATGCATATTCAATTACATAAGCTATTAAAAGAACTATACAATAATAATATTACTCATGTTGCAATAGAAGCATCTAGTCATGGAATAATTCAACATAGGTTGGATAATATTGCTTTTAAAGCTGTTGGTTTTACTAATTTTTCGCAAGATCATCTTGATTATCATTTTACTTTAGAAGCATATTTTAATGCTAAACTCAGAATTTTTAATGAAATTCTTCAAGAAGGTAAATATGCTGTTTTAAATGCAGATATAAATGAATTTGATACAATTCATAAAGTTTGTAAGCAAAGAAATATCAAAGTTATTGAGTATGGTAAAAAAGCTAGAGATTTAGAAATATTATCAAGTAAAGATGGCCGTTGGGAAGTTAAAATTTTTGGAGAAAGATATTTTCTTGAGACAAAAATTAAAGGAACTTTCCAGTTATATAATATTTTATGTGCAGTAGGGCTTGCTATAGCATGTAATTTACCCATTGATAAAATTATTCATAATATAAGTAATATTAAACCTGCAAGAGGTAGGTTAGAATTAGTCAGTAATTATAGTGGTTCTCAAATTTATGTTGATTACGCACATACACCTGATTCACTTAAAACAGTCCTACAAACTTTAAGAAGTATATTTACAGGTAAACTTCATGTGCTATTTGGTTGTGGTGGGCAACGAGATACTAGTAAGAGATTTTTAATGGGAAGTATTGCAAAAAAATTGGCAGACTATGTTATTATTACAGATGATAATCCTAGAGAAGAAGATCCTAGTTTGATAAGAAAGCAAATTTTAAAAGCATGTCCAAAAGCAAAAGAAATTGATGGTAGAGAAAAGGCCATAAAATATGCAATAGGCAATCTTAAAAAGAATGATATTTTACTTATAGCTGGTAAAGGGCATGAAGATTACCAAATTATAGGAAAGAAAAAAATACACTTTAGTGACTTTGAACAAGTTAAAAAATGTGAAAAATGCTAATATTTATTATTAAAAATTAAGTGAAAGTTTATAAATCAGAATTTAAAAACAAAACTAAGGTTTTAATGTCAGTCTCTGGTATGGGATTTGGTGGTACAAAACAAGTGTTTTTAAATTATATCAATATCATTGAAAAAATGGGATGTGACTTAACTTTGCTTGTTAGAAAAAATTCTGCAACTCACAAAAAACTAATTGAAGGATTTCCACACCTTATTAATAAAATTATATTTATAAAGTACTTTAGAATTGACTTACCTTTTTTTAGAAACATTGCCATTTCAGAGTATAAAAAAATATATAATAAACATAAACCTGATATAATAATTTGCCATAAAAGTATAGATGTATATTTTAGTAAAATAAGTCAAATTCCCTCAAAAATTATTGGTATTGCACATGGTTTTATATCAAAAAAATTTATGTATTATATCAAAAATGCTGATACAATTATTGCTGTATCTAAAACTGTATCCAACTATCTAAAAGTTTATTTACCTAAAAGTAGAATTGAACTTTTATATAATTTTATTCCTATATCAAGTAATACTAAAAAGAAAAATAATATTATACCTCTAATTGGTACAATGTGCGTATTTAGAAGAAAAAAAAATATTCCAATGCTGATTAAAGCTGCATATTTATTAAAAAGAAGAGGTATAAAATTTAACTTAATTATTGCAGGTGGAGGACGTCAAAGAATAAATATTTTTTTTCATATTTTACTATATGGTCTAACTAAAGAAGTTAAATTAAAAGGCTGGATTAAAAATAAAAAAGAATTTTTTTCAGGTATTGATATTTTTGCAGTAACTTCAAATACAGAGAGTTTTAATGTAAGTATAATTGAGTCAATGTCTTATGGAGTGCCTGTTATATCTACAAAATGTGGCGGTCCAAATGAAATAATTGAGAATGAAAATATTGGCTTATTAACAAATATTGGTGACGCACTAAAGTTTTCTTATGGATTAGAAAAACTTTTATGTGATGAAAAATATAGGGAAAATCTATCTAATAATGCAAGATTACATGTAGTTAAAAATTATTCTGAAGAATATGCTATTAAATGCCTTGAATCAATTTTTATTAATATTGATAAATTTAAGTAGTTTAATTAGTTCCCTAAATTATCAAATGCTGTTGTTTTATTATCATACCTTAAGCTAAAATTACCAACAGGCCCATTTCTTTGTTTTGCAATAATAATTTGCGCTATATTTTCTACTTTTTCCATTTTTTCTTGCCACTCTAGTAATTTTTTTTCGTCTGTTGCAGGAATTTTTCTACTTAAATAATATTCCTCTCTATAAATAAACATTACTATATCAGCGTCTTGTTCTATGTTTCCACTTTCTCTTAAATCAGATAAAAGCGGCCTTTTATCCTCTCTTGATTCAACAGCTCTAGATAACTGAGATGCAGTTATAACTGGAATATCTAATTCCTTAGCAATTGCTTTCAATCCTTGAGATATTTCTGCTATTTCTTGCACCCTATTTTCTTTATTTCTACTTGTACTACTTATTAGTTGCAAATAATCAATTACTATCATTCCTATATTATGCTGTCTTTTCATCCTTCTTGCCTTTGTCCTAATTGCAGATATTGTTAGTGCTGGTGTATCATCTATAATTATTGGTATTTCCTCCAAATTAGAAATTTGTTCTGAGAGATTTTTAAATTCTTGTTTATTTACTTTTCCTACTCTAATTTTTGAGCCATCTATTTTTGTTTCCATTGCAAGTATTCTAGATGCTAATTGTTCAGCTGACATTTCTAAAGAAAAAAAACTTATAGATTTTTTAACTTTGCTTTTACCTTCTTTATACTCTTTTAAGAATGTTTTTGCTGCTCTTAACGTAATATTTACAGCTAGAGCTGTCTTTCCCATAGAAGGTCTTCCTGCTATTATTATAAGATCTGAATTCTGAAGTCCTCCTGTATATTTATTTAATTCTATATAACCTGTATCACATCCACTTATTTCCTTATTGCTCTTCAAAGATTTTTCTATTCTTTCTAATGCACCTTTTACTGATTCTTTTATGCTGTAAATTTTATTATCATAATTTCCACTACTTGCTAAAGTGTACAATTCATGTTCCAGATTTTCAATTAAATTTCCTGCTTCTTCATCTACTTTTTCCTCCTTTGCTTTTATTATATAATCTTCACCTAAATCTATTATCTTCCTCCTTAAATATGTATCATATATATTTTTTGCTAATGTTTTTATATCTGTATTTAATTGAGCTGATTCCACTAATTTTAATAGATAATCATAACTATTTATTTGTGCTTCTTTAAATATTTCTTCTTTTAAGAAATAATTTTTTAATGTTATTGGATCTGACACTAGTCCTTTATTCATTAATATATTTATTCCTTCATATATTTTAGAATGTAATGGTAAATAAAAGTGTTCCTTCTTAATAATATCTCCTATTTTATTCATGTTTTCGTTATTATTTAATAATAACCCTAATAGATTCTGTTCTGCTTCTGTATTATGTGGTCTAAATACTTTAATAACGTTTTCTTTTTTATCTATCATATGACTTTACTATATTTATTAATTCCTCTACTTTCTCTACTTTTGCTTCTGGTAACATGCCATGACCTAAATTAAATATAAATCTCCCTTTAGAAAAAGTATCTAAAATTTTAATCACTTTATTTTTTAATTCATTTGTTTCACTACAAAGTATTACATTATCTAAATTTCCTTGTATTACTGCATATTTTTGTAATTCTTCTCTTGCCCACTCCATAGGAATTGTATGATCTATTGCTATTATATCAGGATTTACCTTATCTATAAATTTCTTATACTTAACTCCTGCACCTCTTGGAAAAGTATTCACTATTATTTCTCTTTTATATTTTCTTATTTCATTAACTATATCTATTGTTGGTTTTATAACTAAATCATCAAATTCTTCTTCTGCTAATATTCCCGCCCAAGAATCAAATAACTTTATAACCTCTACTCCACTATCTATCTGTCCTTTTAAATAATTAATAGTTTCTATCTTTATTATATTAATTATATTTAAAAACCTTTCCTTATTATTAAAATAATATTTTTTTACGTCATTAAAATCTTTTGATCCCTTTCCTTGTATTATGTAACTAGCTACAGTAAAAGGAGATCCTGCAAATCCTATTATTGCTTTATCCTTATAATTTTTATTTATCTCTTTATTTACTTTATTTATTCCTTCATAAACTTTATTATATATACTTATATCTCTTTTTATTTCCTCTAATTTGTTAATTCTTTTATTAGTATCTTGTTCTAAAAAAACAGGTCCCGATTTTTTTATAAATTCCAAACTTAATCCCATAGCATAAGGAACTATAAGAATATCTGAGAAAATTATTGCCGCATCTATATTGAATCTTTTTAAAGGTTGTATAGTAACCTCTTTCATAGAGTCACTATTCAAACACATATCTAAAAAATAATTATGTTTATTTTTTACATTCCTATATTCTTTTAAATACCTACCTGCTTGTCTCATAAACCATATAGGTATTGATTTATTTAATTTATTATGTACTTCTTCTATAAAAATCTTTTTCATAAATAATATAATTTTATTTTTTAGTATTTATAATATTAGTTTGTTAGTTTAGGTAGTTTAACACTAACTAACATTTATTTCTATTAAGTATGGCATAAAATAACCTATTAAGATAATTAAGGAGTTATAAACAATTTAATAAAATTATTTAAATAACTTTAGTAAAAGTTTATAAGTAATTTATTAACATTAAAATAACATTATTATTCACAATTTTTTATTTTTTAGTATTATAGTAATTATAATTAAATTCTGCGCCAAATATAAATATAATACTACAAAAATAAAAATATAATAAAGCAATAATTACACCCACTATACTTCCATATATTACATTTAACTGTGAAAAAGTTGATATATAATACTTGAATATCTGAGTAAACCAATTCCAAAATATTAGAACTAAAAATATGCCAGGTAAAGTATTAGAGAATTTTTGTTTTTTATTTGGTAAAAAATAGTAAAGAAAATATAATAAGAAAAATCCGTAGCATAGTATTATTATATCTCTTAGTAATTTAGTTTCTTGTTCAAAAGAAATATAGTAGTAAGAATTAGTTATATTAAATTTGATAGCAGTATCAGAAATTAAAGAAGGAAATATTCCAAAAAAGAACATAATTAATATGGTAAAAAATATAATTACAATAAATTCTACTATACTTATAAACCTTCTAAATAAATAAGAAGGAGGCTTAAAAATCCTATTAGATTTATTTAAAATAGTTCTTATAGCCTCAAATATAGAAGAAGCAGTCCAAATTGCACTAAAAACTGCAAGTGTTAATAAACTATGTGGAGGAGTTTTTGTTATTTCAGTAATAGTAGGCTTTAAAAAATAAATTAAATATTCAAATGTCATATTAGTACTATTAGCTATAGAGTTGATAATTTGTTCAGATAAATTTATAGGTATAATGAAGGTAATTATAGCCATAAGAAAGAACAAAAACGGAAATATAGATAGCATTAATAAAAAAGATAAATATCCAGCATGTTCTATTCCATCATGATCTACAGTATCTTTAATAGATTTCACAAAGCATCTAAAAAATTTTTTTATAAATTTAAAGAATATATTAAAAAAATATTTCATCTCTAACTAAATTATTTTGAATATAGAATAATCTTAATGTATTTAACATTAAATTTGCAATAGTAAGTGGACCAATTCCACCAGGAACTGGAGTTATAAATGATGCCTTGTTTTTAACATTATCAAAATCTACATCTCCTATAAGTTTATTATTTACTCTATTAATTCCCACATCTACTACAAATGCATTATCTTTTACCCAACTTTCTTTTACCAAATTGGGTACACCAGCTGCAGATATTAGTATATCTGCATTTTTACATTCGTTTTTAATGTTTTTGGTTTTTGAATGAGTGACTGTGACAGTACAGTTTTCTTTAATTAATATAGATGACATAGGACGTCCTACAATTATAGATCTACCTATTATTACTGCTTTCTTACCAGATAGATCTTTAATATATTTCTTTAAAATATATAATATACCTTGAGGTGTACAAGGCATAATTTCTGATTTCCAATGATTTAATAATCCTGTATTTAAAATTCCAAAACTATCAACATCTTTTTTATAATCAATAGATTTAAATACAATATATTCATTTAAATTATTGCATAAGGGTAATTGTACTAATATGCCTGTAATACTAATATCATTGTTTAAGGAAATAATTAGATTATGTAATTCCTCATTAGTTATTTCTTTATATATATTTATTAATTTTGTATTTATTCCAACTTTTTTTGCGGCTTTTAGTTTGGCTTTTACATAAATTTCGCTAGCAGGGTTGTCTCCAACTAAAACAGTTGCAATTTTTGGTATAAGATTAGTTTGATTAAATTTTTCATTAACTTTATTTTTAACTAACTTAAGTATGTTTTCGGCAAGCAATTTACCATCAATTATATTAGTCATTTATTTTTTGGTATACCTTTTGTAGTAGAATGCTCAAAATGTAAAGCTTTATTTGGATTTATATAACTATAAATGCTATGACAAGCTCTAGCTGATTCAGCAAATCCAGTAAGAATTAGTTTTAATTTTCCAGGATAATTACAAATATCACCAACAGTATAAATTCCTTTTAAATTTGTTTCCATAGTTGCAGGATTAACTTCAATATGATTATTTTTAATGTTTAAATTCCAATTATTAAGAGGTCCTATATTCATAGACATACCAAAAAAGGGAAGTAAATAATCTGATTTAATAGTTTTTATATTACCATCTAAATTTATTACTTCAATACTTTCTAAAAAACCATTTTTACCTGTTATTTTATGTAATTGATATGGTGTAACAAGTTCAAGATTACCATTTTTAGATAAATTTTCTATTTCCTCAACTGTTTTAGGAGATGCTCTAAAATTATTTCTTCTGTGTATTATATAAACCTTTTTTGCAAAATTTTTTGCTAATATTACTGCCCAATCTAATGCTGAATCTCCACCTCCTGCGATAGTAACAATTTTATCTTTATATATATTTGTATTACTTATATGATAAAAAACACTTTTGTTTTCGAAAGATTCAATATTATTTAAAGGAGGTTTTCTAACTTCGAATGTTCCAGCACCAGCTGCTATAATAATTGATTTAGTTTTAATAATATTTTTTTCTGTTTTAATTTTCCAATAGTTATCTTCATTAATAATGTCAGTACATGTTTGATTTAAATATTTTTTTGAATTAAACACATTTGCTTGTTTAGAAAGATTATCTATTAAATTTTTTGCAGTTATAGAACTAAATCCAGCTATATCATATATAGGTTTTTCAGGATATAAAGCACTACATTGGCCACCCATAAAATTTAATGAATCTATAATACACGTCTTCAAGCCAAGCATACCTGCTTGAAAAATAGAAAATACTCCTACTGGACCTGCTCCAATTATTGATATATCGTATATAGTAAGCTCTTTAAATAATTTTATTATGTTTATAAATAATATAATTGATTTAATTGTTCAATAATATTAATAGTAATTGTACGTTATATTTTTATAATATTACTAGTTTGTTTATTTAATAAGTCAATTATATCTAATTTTTTATCTTCTAAAGATATGTCATAAGCTGACTTATTATATATATCCTTTTCAAAGGGATTGACGTTATTATCAAGAAGTATTTTTATAGTATTTAATAAGTTTTTGCCTAAAGATGGATAATGAAAATCAACTACTCTTCTTATAATATTTTGCCCTAATTTATTTTTTAAATGTAGGTCGCACTTATGTTTTATTAGAAATTTTAATACTATATTATTTCCTATTTCAGCTTATCCAAATGCAGCATTTGATCCTTCTACTGATTTTACATTAATATCTGGTTTATAATTGTATATCCAAAATTTCATTAAATTAAATGCTTTTACTAAATAATGGATGGGTGCTCTTCCATATAGATCTTTACCATTAATATTTCCTCCAAAATTTTTTAAAAGAAAATTATCTCCAAATTCTTTTATTATAAAATTAAATATGTTTTCATCTTCGAATTCTGAAATAAATAGAAAAATGTTACAATGATAAATTTGAGCCTTTCGTTTTAAATCGTTATATTTAAATTTATTTATAGTATCCATATTTAGTAAATAAATTATTTATATATACTATAAGTTGTAAACTAAAAATTTTTTAAAACAAGTATTTTTTATTTTTTCCACCTGTTGTGAAACCAAAACCATTGTTCAGGGTGTTGCTTAATCCACTTTTCTAGTATTTGATTAATTTTTCTCATTATAGTATGTTTTGTGTCTGAGGTGTTAATGTCTAATGGTTTACAAAACGTAGCTTTATATTTAACTTCTCCTACTTTTACTATATATGCTGCAATTATAGGTATATTGTACTTTAATGCTATATTAGCCGGAAGTGCAGTAGTCATAGCATTTTTATTAAAAAATTTAACATTAATCCCATCACTAATTTTTTGATCAATCATTATTCCCACAATTTCATTATTATTAATTGCTTTCAGAATCATTTTAACGCCAAATATACCTTTTGGAATCAAATTTATATTATTTTCACTACGTATTTTGTTTATTAATTTATTTATGTAAGGGTTATTAGATGGTCTATATACAAGGTTAAGCTTTGTATCATATTCCTTTGCTATTCTTCCTATAAGTTCCCAATTACCTATGTGTCCTGACACTATTATTGCTTTTGATCTAGGGAAATATTTTTTATTAATTATACTAACTCTGCTAAAAAATACAGTCTTATTCATTGAGTTCCAATGAGGTAGCTCTCCAATTATAGATCCAAAATGTTTCCAAGTATTCTTTATGATTCTCTCTCTACAATTTAAAGTTGTATCAGGCAGGCACATTTTAATGTTTTGTTTTGCCAGAGTATTTTCTTTAAAAAATTTACTTAATAATATTACTAAATTGCCAGCTACTTTAGATGCTAATTCTATTTTTAATATTCTAAAAATATAATAAAAAAAATAGACTATAAATGCTTCAATTAAATATAGAATCCTTTTTATATGATAATGGAGTTTCATTATTATGTATGAAATTTATCACCTGATATTATTGGTCCTAATAATTTACCACCGAGTATATGTACATGAAAATGTTCTACAGTTTGCATTCCGTGATTTCCATGATTTGTTATTAATCTATAGCCTGAATCAACGATTTTCTGATTATTAGTTATATTTTGTATTGATTTAAAATATGATGTAATATGTTCTTGAGGTGCATTTAAAATAAAATCATTGAAAGATTTAAATTTTCCTTTTGGAATAGCAAGTAAGTGAACAGGTGCTGAGGGTTTTATGTCATGAAAGATTAAAGTGTAATTGTCTTCATAAATTTTATTGCATGGTATTTCACTTCTTAAAATCTTAGCAAAAATATTGTTTTCATCGTACATAATTTAAAAGGTAATATATTTGTTGGGATTTTCTGTTGCCCGGTAATCCCAAACCGCGCTAATTGAAAATAAGGCCTATGCAGCTAGTGCGAAAGCATTATTATTGTTAGCAGGTACAAACTTTTTGTTTGCAATTATAATATGATCATTTACAGGAATCACCCTGAGTAAAACTACTTCTTTGAATGCTTGTCGAAGCTAATTTCGTCCCCATTTAGCTTATAATTAAATTTGGTGGAGACGTCGGGTACCGCCCCCGAGTCCAATACATCTATTATAAGTAGACTTTATTACTATAGCTATATTAGCATTTAAATTGTATCACTTAAAAATTTCAATGAAAACAAATAATTATATCATAGTGATAATAAAATAAACCAAAGTAGAGTGAAAATTATTAAGATTAAGGTGTAAAATTAATAGTTATAGCTTTATTTGCATATTTTTTACAGCTTTCAGGATCTAAATTTAATGGAGAGCTCTTATGAGTTGCGTTTAAACAACTTTCTAAGCATACTTTATATTGGGAGCCAGAGTTAATATTAATAGGTTCTCTATGTGTAATATTACAATTATAATCAATCCATAAAGTAATGGTAATTTTCATTTCTGCCGTACAAGGTGTTTTTATCCAATGTTCACTAATTTGTTCTTTAATTATTAATTGTTCTTCTTTACTTAAATCAGCAGGAACATCACTTATTTCAAAGTTTTTGTTAGATGTAGTTAATTTTGAAAAAATATCTTCTTTGAAAATATCATTTTTTCTATTTTTTTGAGTAGATTTTTTAATATTTTTAGGTACTGACTTTTTTGCATCTTTAATGGGTTTTGATTTAACTTTCTTTGGTTTTTTAATAGGTTTTTCAATATTTTTAATTGGCAGATCTTTTTTAGGTGGAGATTCTTTATTATTATTTTCTTTTATATTTATTTCATTTTTAGGTTTTGTTAAACTTTGAACAGAGGGTTTAGAAGCCTCTTTCTTTTCATTATCTTTTATAATGATTTTCTTTTTTATATCTTCAGTAATTTTAGTAGCTTTATTTTTTAAGATTTCTTTATTTTGTTGATTTTTCTTTGGTTTATTTGAAATTTTAGAACTAATTTTAACAGAAAATTTTTTATAAGTTATTTTTTTATCTTTTTGCCAAAAACTTAAGTTACTTATCAATATAAAAATAATAATTGAATGAAGAAATAAGGATAAAAAAAAATTTTTATACATTAATTAATCGTGTTCTTCGGTTACTAAAGTTACATTATCAATGGAAGCTTGTTTTAAGATGCTAAAAACACCAAGTATATTTCCATAATTAACATCTTTATCACCATAAATCATAACATTAACATTAGGTTCTTCATTTATTATAGATTGCACTTTTTTGACTAATTCACTTTTTTTAACCATCATTTCTTGTATATAGATATTTGAGTGCTTATCTATTGTAATATTTAGATGATTTGATTTTGGGGTAAAACTTTCTTGAGAATTTGGTAAATCTACATCTATTCCATTTTTAATAATATGAGAAGTTAACATAAAAATTATCAGTAATACGAGCATAACATCTACAAATGGAGTAACATTGATTTCTGATTTTATTTTATTTTTATATTTACGAGATATATGATTTAAAAAATACTTTTGCATAAAATACACATATTTATTATATATCAATATTATTGATGAGTTTTATGAAAGAATGACGAAATTCAGTATTTAATTTATCTAAATTATTATAAAATTTATTATTAAATACTAATGCAGGTATTGCTACAATTAAGCCCATTGCTGTAGCTAATAATGCTTCAGCAATGCCTGGTGCTACAGCAGATATGCTTGCGTTTTTGACAAAAGCAATAGATTGAAAGCTATTCATAATACCCCATACTGTACCTAATAAGCCTATAAAAGGTGCAGAGCTTGATATACTTCCTAAAACATAAAGCTTATTTTCAATTTTATTATTAATTTCAAATATTCTTAGCTCAATATCGTTTAAAAGGGCATCTTTATTAACTACATTATTTTTTTGCTTAGCTGAACATATTTTATTATAAATTATGATAATTATTTCTCCGAATATGTTTAACTTTTTTATTTTTGAAAAATGTTTTTCTTCTATATGATTAATTGAAAAATTACTGTCTAAAAGTAATTTATTAAATATTTTAAATTCTTTAATAACAGATTTTAATAATGTGAATTTTTCAATTGCTATTGACCAAGAGTAAATTGACATTAGCACTAATATCAACATTATTATTTGTACGAAGAAATCTGCTTGTAATAACATATCCATAATTGATAATGATTTTGAATTTGATTGATTGGCAATATCAATTATAGTAGATTCACTAAATTTTTTAACGGGAATTTTTTCCATAACTTAATTCAAATTGTTAATTTATTTTGGCAAAGTAATGTTACTAAATAATCGAATTCATCCATATTATTAAATTTGATAACAATACTATTTTGTTTGTCACTTATATTAATTTTTGTATTAAGGTTTAATGCTTTTTGAATTTTTCTTTCTAAATTGATAAGCTCTGCATCTTTAACCTTCTTAGTAATTTTAAAGTTTTTCCTATTTTTTAAAATTTTTTCTGTTTCTCGGACGTTTAAATTATATTTTTGAATAATTTTAATTAAATCATCAGGATTTTTATGATTTAATAATAATCTTGCATGACTAGCTGATAATTTGTTTTCATATATTAGTTTTTGGAATTTTTCTGGTAAATTGAGCAACCTTACTAAATTAGCTATATAACTTCTACTTTTTCCAATTTTAATAGCTAAATTTTCTTGAGTATAGCCTTTTTCATCTAATAATATTTTATAAATATTGGCTTCTTCTAGTGGATTTAGATTTTCTCTTTGTATATTTTCTATTAATGAAATTTCTACATTTTGTTTATCTATAGTATTTTTAATTATTGCAGGTATAAATTTTAAGTTTACTATTTTGGCAGCTCTCCATCTTCTTTCTCCAGCAATAATTTGATAATTATCTTCTGAATTTTTTTTAACTAAAATTGGTTGTAATATACCATATAATTTTATTGAATTTGATAATTCTATTATTTCTTCATTATTAAAGCTTTTTCTTGGTTGAGAGTTATTTGCAATAATTTTATCTATAGGTATATTAACTGTTAAACTAGATTGATTGTTTATAAAATCTAATTTGTTTGGTATTAATGATGATAATCCTTTGCCTAAGGCTTTAAATTCATTTTCTGTCATATTATTTTTGTTTATTTAATATTTCTTGAGCTAACAATATATATGAAATTGAACCAGAGCACTTGCTATCATAAAGCATTACAGGTTTGCCATGAGATGTTGCTTCTGATAATTTTATATTCCTAGGAATAATTTGTTCATATACTAAGTCACCAAAATTTTGTCTTACATCCTTAACAATTTCTTTACAAAGCTTGTTTCTTCTATCATACATAGTTAATAAAATTCCTTCTATAGTTAATTTTGAATTTAAGCCTGATTTAATATAATTAAATATATTAATTATATTTACAATTCCTTCAAGTGCAAAAAATTCGCATTGTAGAGGAATTAAAATAGAATCAGATACTGTTAATGCATTTATAGTTAATAAACTTAATGATGGAGCGCAATCAATAAGAATATAGTCATAATTTAGTATGTCATCTACATAGTCAAGTTTTTTCTTTAGAAAAAATTCTTTATTTTTTAATGTAGATGCTTCAGAATCAAATGCTGATAAATTTGGTTCAGAGGATATAATATCTAGATTATCTATTAAAGTATTTTTTATTACATTATTTATGCTGATATTACTAGTTAAAAAATTATAAACAGTACTATCATTTTTATTAGATGGATTGATACCCATTCCTGTAGTTAAATTACTTTGAGGATCAAGATCAATTAGTAAAATTTTTTTTTCGTATACGCTAAGTGCTGCTCCTAAATTAATTGTTGTTGTTGTTTTGCCAACCCCGCCTTTTTGATTGATTATGGATATTATTTTACATTTATTATCAAACATCTTGTGGCTTTTTTAGATAAATTATAATAGCAATTAATGCTGATGGCATCATTCCTTGAATTCTTTTTATGTCAGCTATTGTCTGAGGCGATGTGTTTTTTAATTTAGTTCTTATTTCGTTAGAAAGGCCTTTTATTTCGTCAAAATTTAGTATTTTAGGTATGATTACCTCTTTATCTTTTTTTAAAATTTCAATATCCTTAAGTAATCTTTTTTCATAATTTTTATACAAATTTTCAGCATAAATTTTTATTAAAATTCTATTATCTGTTTTAGCAATTTCTGAAAAATAACTTTTTATTTGATGAATATAATCGTCTGTATTTTTAAAATTCCAAATAAATTGCTTAGATTTAATTAAATCTTCAGTCTTGTTTTTTTCTGTACAAATATCTTGATAATTTTTTAATTTTTTAGCACTTATAAGTCCATATTTTTTACCTATTTCTGTTAATCTTTCAGTGGCATTATCATTTCTAAGTTTTATTCTATATTCTGCGCGTGAAGTCATCATTCTATATGGTTCTTCAGTTCCAAAATTAGTTAAATCATTGATCATCACTCCTATGTAGGAATCACTACGCGATAAAATTAATTGTTTCGAATTTAATTTTAGTGCTGCATTTGCTCCTGCGATAACTCCCTGTCCAGCAGCTTCTTCATAACCTGTAGTGCCGTTTATTTGTCCTGCAAAAAAAAGATTGCTTATTTTTTTAGTTTCTAAAGTTTCTTTTAATTCTCTTGGATCTATAAAATCATATTCAATAGCATATCCCCACCTTGTAATTTTAGCATTTTCTAATCCGTAGATAGATCTAACAAACTTTTCTTGTACATTTTTTGGTAAAGAAGTTGATATACCATTTGGATAAACTAAATCACTTTCAAGTCCTTCAGGTTCCAAAAAAATCTGATGACGTTCTTTATCTTTAAATCTCATAATTTTATCTTCAATTGATGGACAGTATCTAGGTCCATTTGAAGAAATTTTTCCAGAATAAATAGCTGATTTATGAAGATTATCAAGTAAAATTTGATGAGTTTTTTTATTAGTATATGTTATGTAGCAAGATATTTGCTTCTGTAATGTATTTTGAGATAAATCTGAAAATAAATATGGATTTGTATCTCCTAGTTGTTCTTCTAAAATCTTCCAATTAATAGAGTTTTTATTTATTCTAGGAGGGGTTCCTGTTTTTAATCTACCAACCTTAAATTTATAATCTTTTAATTTTTTAGCTAATGTTGTAATGGATTTTTCTCCATATCGACCCCCTGAATAATTTTGTTCGCCAATATATATTTTTCCATTTAAAAATGTTCCTGATGTTATAACTACAGAATTTGAATAAATCTTTACTTTATCGCAAATTACACCTATAACTTTATTATTATCTATAATAATATCATCAACTGTATTGTATAATATATTTAAGTTAGGATAATTTTCTATAATTTTTTCTATATTCAGCTTGAAGAGATCTCTATCTGCTTGAGCTCTTAAGCCCCATACTGCTGGGCCTTTGCTTCTGTTGAGCATTTTAAAATGTATGCCTGATCTATCAATTGCTTTGCTCATTATTCCATCTAATGCATCAATTTCTCTTACAATTATACCCTTTGCTACTCCACCAATTGATGGATTGCATGATAATTGTCCTAAGTCATTTTTTGATTTAGTTATTAGACATGTTTTAGCTCCAATTCTACATGATGCAGCAGCGGCCTCAATTCCAGCATGCCCTCCACCAATAATAATTACATCATAATCTTTTTTCATAATCTTTAATATGTTTCACGTGAAACAATCTATTTATATCATTTTCCTATACAAAAACTACTAAAAATTTTATTAAATATTTCTTCTGAATTAATTTCACCCAATATAGCTCCTAATTCTTTTGCTGCATATCTTATTTCTTCAGATTTAATTTCCAAATTAACTGCTTTTAAAGCTTTATTTAAATAAGCTGCAGATTTTTCAAGTTTTTCTTGATGTCGAATATTTGTAATTAAATTTGTACCAGATAAAGAAATAAAATGATTTAATATTTTTATTATAGTATTTGAAATTAATTTATGGAATTTATTATTTATAAGTGAAATATAAAGTATATCTTCATATTTTACAAAAATTTTGTTAAGTTTTTTCTTAAATATATCTCTTTTATTAGAATTGATATCTAACAAATCATTTTTGTTAATTAATATTAGTATTTTTGTATCAAAGCTTACTAATTGTTCTATTGTATAAAATATATTCAGATCATGTAAATTATTTGCATCAAGCATAATAATTAAAATATCTGCATTTTTTATTATTTTTTTGCCTTTTTTTATGCCAATATTTTCAATCTTATCTGAAGTTTCGCGTATGCCTGCTATATCATGTAAAATTACTGGTATTCCAGATATTTCAATTTTGGTTTTTACTACATCTCTTGTAGTTCCTTGTATATCTGAAATAATTGATGTATCTGCTTTAGATAAAAAATTCATTAAAGTTGATTTTCCAACATTTGTTTGGCCAGCTATGCAAATATTAATACCAGTCATTAATTTATTAGAAAATTTAAAATGTTGCATACTTACATTAAATTCATTTATTAGCTTTTTTATCTGATCATTTAATTTCTTAATTTCCATATTATTTAAAAGGTCATCAGGAAAATCAATGTAAGCTTCAGAAATAGCAAGCAAGTTAATTAAATTATTGCGCCATGATAAATAACATTGCTCCAGCTCTCCATTATAATTTCTTATAGCAATTTTTCGTTGAAATTCTGATTCAGCGTTGATTAATTCTATAAGTGATTCAGCTTTATTTAAAGATATTTTATTATTTTCAAGTGCAGTTCTAGTGAATTCTCCATTTTGTGCAATGCGCAAAAAATTAAAAGAACTAAGTTCATTAAAAATAGAGTTAATAATAGCCATTCCTCCATGAGTTTGTAATTCTAATGTTTCTTCTCCAGTATAACTATTATTTTTAGAAAAATAAATTACAATAATTTCATCAATAATTTCTAAATTTTTATTATATATTTTGCCCAGGGTTGCGACTCTTTCTTTGGGGTGTTTTTTAAAATTTAAATGTTGTAAAGTTTTTAGTGCATTTGGTCCAGAAATTTTTATAATCGCTATTCCAGATTTTCCATAAGGAGTAGATAATGCATAAATAGTGTCTTTATAGGGCATGATTATCTGTGTTATGGGTAAGTGCAAAGCTAAAAATAGTATTTAAATTTTTTAACGCCTTAGATTCATATTTTGTTCTGAAAAAACTTGTATTAGAAATTTTCATTTTTTTTATTGTTAAACAATTGCTTTGTAAGACATCATATAATATGTTTTCTGCATAATTTAAATGATCAGTGATTATAAATAAATTTGAAGAAAATTTTGTTGCTATAAATTTCAAAAAATTTGTGTTTATTAATCGCCTTTTAAAATGTTTCTTTTTTGGCCAAGGATCTGGGAATAATATATATATATTATTAAATAACTCATTAGGAATTTTATTTAATAGATCGCGTGCATCATCATTGAAAATATAAATATTATCTACGTTATTTTTTTCAATTTTGCTAAGTAATTGTGCAATTCCAGGGTTATAAACTTCACTGCCTATATATATATTATCTTTATCTCGTTTTGCTCTATAAAAAATAAATTCACCTGATCCAAATCCAATTTCTAAATTTAATAATTGGTTTGTGTTTAACATATATTCTATATGATTTTGAAATGAAAGTTTGCAAAGTGATTGATAAAATTTATTATCAGTTATGATTTTATTTCTTCGTGATCTATAGGATATATATTCAAATTCTTTATTCATGTTTTTTTAAAAAATATATTACTGCTAAAATTATTAAAATAATAATAGCATTTAAATAAATTTGAATAGGGTATGAGTATATTATATATAAAGATAATATAATAGCAATAATAGGAGGTATAGGCATTAAAGGACAATAAAATCCTCTTATTAATTTTGATTTAGTATATCTCATTATTATAGTTGCTAAACAAATTGATATTACTGTTATAATAATAAAAAAACTACTTAACTTAACTACATTGTGCAGATTAGTTGTTGCTGCAAGTATAGCCATGGAAAGTCCAATTATGATTGTTATAATATGTGGTATTTGATTTTTTGAATGAATTTTAGTAAAAATATTTGGCAATAATTTATCCTCAGACATGCTTAAAAGAATTCTTGTAACTGTATATTGGCTAACAATTATCACAGAGCTTAAGCCAGCAAGTGCTCCAAATTTTACTATATAATTAAGCCAAGGTAATCCTATATTATTAACGGCTAATGCTAATGCCTGTGGAGCATTTAATTGCTTATATGATATCAATCCTGTCATTACTGCAGAAGTTACTATATATATAATTGTAACCAGGATTATTGTAATAATTATACCTAAAGGTATATTCTTTCTGGGATTTTTTACTTCTTGAGCTGAAGTGCATATAGAATCAAAGCCATTGAATGCTAAAAATACCATAGAAACCCCAGCAATTATTCCAGAATAACCATATTTTCCAAATTTTCCTTGATTCTCAGGAATATAAGGTATCCAGTTATTGATATCTATGTAAAATATTCCTATAGATACAAAGCAAAGCAGTACTGATAATTTTATAATAACTGATATAGTAGTAATAATTGAGGATAATGATATACCCCTATAAAGAATGAATGCTGATATTAGAGAAATTGCAAATGCTGGTAAATCTAGATAAGAATAAAAATGTTTATTATCTAGCATATATTTTGTTCCTGTTGGAGATGTGAATTTTTGTGAAATATTGAAATTAAAGGTATTAAGAATATCTATAAAATAACCAGACCATCCTACTGCTACAGAAACTGCTCCTAAAAAATATCCAATAGCCGATATAGAGCCAATAATCCAAGCAGGAAACCTTCCAAAAGTAACATATATATATGAATAAGAGCTTCCAGAGGTTTTTAACATTGAAGCAAATTCAGCATAACATAAGCCTGCACATATGCAGACAACACCACTTAAAGCAAAAGATAATGTAATGGCTGGCCCAGCATGCATGCTAGCTGCAATACCAGTTAAAACAAATATACCGGCTCCAACTATTACACCTATACCTAATGATACTATTTGTAATAAAGATAAACTTTTTTTTAATTTATTATTCTGTAATACTTTTAAATTTATTTGTTTAACAGATTTTTTTTTAAAAAGGCTTTTAAAATTATTTTTTAAAATTGCTTTTTTGTTTTCCATAAAATAAATAGTAAATTGTACATATTATTAGACAAATTAGTGCATATTTTACAGTTATTAAAGGGTACGTTAGTAAAATTTGCCCAGTTAATATTATCGCTAATATAGGCACCCAAGGTACTAATGGACATTTGAAATTTCTTTTTAAATTCGGTTGAGTATATCTTAAAAGTATTGTGCTAAAACATATTATGATAATAGTCAATAATATAAAAAAAGTGCTTAATTTTACAAGTTCTTCTAATTTTACAGTTGCGCTAATTAATCCCATTAAAAGCCCTACTATTGTTGTAGCAATATAAGGGGTATGAAATTTTTTGTGAATCTTTTTTAAGAAGTTTGGCAATAACCCATCTTGTGTTATTGAGTATATCATTCGCACTATTGCATATTGATGAACTAATATTACTGATGTTATAGCAGCTACAGCGCTTAACTTAACAAATACTGAGAATACAGGCATATTCATCTGTGTTGTTGCAATTGCAAAGGGTTGTGATGTATTTAAATTTTTGTAACTTACAACTCCTGTTAAAACTGCGCTTACTAAAATATATGTTAAAGTAGCTACAATAATTCCTCCAACAATCCCTATTGGTAAATTTTTTTGAGGATTTTTTGCTTCTTGTGCAGCAGTACAAACAGAATCAAATCCATTAAAAGATAAAAAAACAATAGAAACCCCGGTAATTATTCCTGATATTCCGTATTCTCCAAAATTACCAGTATTTTTTGGTATAAAAGGAGTCCAATTACTTAAATCTATTTTAGTTGCTCCTATGATAATAAAAAGGA
The DNA here is from genome assembly GCF_003953955.1 of Candidatus Aquarickettsia rohweri. Lineage (GTDB taxonomy): Bacteria > Pseudomonadota > Alphaproteobacteria > Rickettsiales > Midichloriaceae > Aquirickettsia > Aquirickettsia rohweri. The sequence continues at coordinate 28,840 of NZ_RXFM01000002.1, forward strand.
GTAATATTGCCATTTTAATAAATACTATTATTCCATTTACAACAGAAGATCCTTTTGTGCCTCTTACTAAAATAAACATAGTTATAACAGAAATAATAAAAGCTGGAGCATTAAAAAGTGCTTTTTGAATTTTTCCATTTATGTCAGTATATTCGTATCCAGTTATATTGGTAAATTTCACGGGTAAATAAATGTCATAATGTTCCAATAGCCCTATAAAATAGCTTGACCATCCATTAGCTACAGATGCTACTGATAAAAAATAAGCAAGTATGGATGAACAACCTATTAGCCAAGCTGGCAATTCGCCAAGTGTGGCATAAGCATAAGTATAAGAACTTCCTGAGACTGGTATCATTGAAGCAAATTCAGCATAACATAAGCCTGCACATATACAGACAAAACCACTCAAAGCAAAAGATAATGTAATAGCTGGGCCAGCATGATGAAATGCTGCTGATCCAGTTAGTACAAATACACCGCCACCTATAATTGCTCCAATTCCTAATAATATTAATTGTATTGGGCCTAGACTTCTTATTAGTCCTTTAGAAGCGTTAGCTTCTTTTTTTAAGCTCCCAAAAGATTTTTTTCTAAATAGTTCTTTAAAATTCATTTTACAGTAAAATTATTTTCTAGTAATGAAAGGCAATATATTAGCTGATATGAATATAGAGGAATAAGTGCCAAATGCAATACCAAATGTAAGTACTGCACTAAAACTCTCTAAACTTTCTCCACCAAAGCACCATAATGCAAGGCAAGTTGCAAATGTAGTTAAAAAAGTCATTATAGTTCTTGATAAAGTTTCATTAATACTTTTATTAATTATAGTTGGTGTAAAATCAGTAGTATTACTAGTAGATAAATTTTCCCTTATTCTATCGTAAATTACTACGCTATCATTTACTGAATATCCTATAATTGTTAGTATTGCTGCTATTGAAGTTAAGTTAAACTCATATCTTGTGAAAATAAAAAAACCAATTGCAGCTGTTAAATCATGAATTAAAGCTAGTATAGCGCCTATGCTAAATTTCCAATTAAATCGTAATAAAATATATATCATTACAACTAATAATGAGCAAATAAATGCATAAATTGCTTTTTTAACTAAATCATTAGAAATTTTTGGTCCCACAAAATCAACTTTAGTAAATAATGCATCTTTATCTAATTCTATTATCTCAGATTTTATTTTATCTGCAGTTTTAACATTAATGTTATTATCATTAATATTTTGCAATCTAATCACTAAATTTTGTCCAGATTTTTGAATAACTAATTGGTTATATTTTTCTATTAAAAGATTTTTTAATTTGTAAGGAATTTTTGAAGATACTTCTATTATAAGCCCACCCTTAAAATCTATTCCTAAATTTAAGCCTGCATATATATAGCCAATAATAGTAGCAATAGTAAAAATAATGCTAAATAAAAAACCATAATTCTTATAAGAATAAAAATCTATAAATTTTAAATTCATGTTATTTAAACTATCATTTTTTTTTATTTCAATTATAATCTATACGAATAAAATTATGCAGACTTTAAAAGAATGCAAAAATATAAACGCTAACCACAAATCAGGTAAAAACTATATAATAGTCTTTTAAATGTCAAATTATGATTTGAATTAATTTTATATAAAAGTAATCAGTTGTAACGAATTAAAAAATTATAAGGAGAAGAATAAATGTTAAAAAAAATATTAATTGATGCGTTTTATCCAGAAGAAACTAAGTTTATTTTGATAGGTGCTGATGGTAAGCTTGAAGAATTTTATTACCAAAATTTTAATACTAAGCTAATTAAAGGGAATATATACTTAGGTAAAGTTAGTAGGATAGAGCCATCTTTACAGGCAGCTTTTATCGACTATGGGAATGATAAAAAAGGATTTTTATCTTTTGAAATGATTCATCCAAAGTATTATCAAATACCAGTAGGAGATAAGGAACAATTATTAAATAAAATCAAAGAGAATAAATCTAATTATAATGAAGATGATTCTGCTAGTGCTTCTGAATATCCAAATAAATTTGTTAGTGAATTATATGATAATTATAAAATACAAGAAGTAATAAAAAAAGATCAAATAATACTAGTTCAAGTTGAAAAAGAAGAAAGAGGTAATAAAGGAGCTTTTTTAACTACTTATATTTCATTATCTGGGAGGTACTGTGTTTTTTCACCTAATTCATTTAAAAACAATATAGGTATTTCTAGAAAATTAGATGATGAGGAAGAAAGAGAGAGGTTAAAAAAAATATCTAGTGAGTTATTAGAAAATTATAGTGAGTCAAGTCTAATTCTTAGAACTGCATCTGCTCACAGAACTAAAGTAGAAATTAAGAGGGATTTTGAGTATTTAATTAATATTTGGGAAAAGATAAAGAATTCAGCTGTTTCATCTTTTGCTCCATCTCTTGTTTATGAAGAAGGTGATATATTAATTAATAATATAAAAGAGCATTATACAAGCGAAGTGGAAAAAATAATTGTTTCAGGTAATAAAGCTTATAAAAAAGTTTCTGATTTTTTAAAGATTTTTATTCCTAAAAATATTCAGAAATTAGAAGAATATTCTAATAAAGTACCTATATTACATAAGTATAAGGTAGAAGAACAATTAAGTAATCTTTATTCGAATGTTGTAAAATTAAAATCAGGGGGATATTTAGTAATTAATGCAACAGAAGCGATGATTTCTATTGATGTTAATTCTGGAACTTACACAGAAGAGTATAGTATAGAAAATACTGCTTTGAATATTAACCTAGAAGCAGCAGTAGAAATAGCTAAACAAGTTAGATTTAGAGGGTTATCAGGCTTAATTGTGGTAGACTTTATTGATATGCTTGAATTGCAAAATAAAAAATTAGTTGAAAGGGAGTTTAAAAAAGCATTTTGGAATGATAAAGTGAAAGTCCAGATTGGTAGAATTAGTGAATTTGGTCTATTAGAGATGTCTAGGCAAAGAGTTGGGAAAAGCTTTATAGAGGCAAATTCAAAGATTTGTCCAACTTGTTTAGGGAAAGGTAGGATAACGTTAAATAGTTCAATTGCTACTCTGTTAATAGGTAAGCTTACATTTTTGCTTTCAAGGAAAAAAGCCAAAGTAGTAAGTATAATAGCTGCTAGCGATATTATAACTTATCTAATGAATAACTTTAAAAATGAATTAAGTTTTTTAGAAAATTCTTATAATATTCAAATTCATTTAAGTATTGATGATATAATTTCTCCTGAAAACTATAAAATTATATTTCATCAAACTTCTAACATAGCTACTGTAAAGAATCGTAGATACAATAGACCTGAAAGTTTTTTACTAAATGATTTAGATAATATTGGAAATAAAGAAATTTTTAATAATTTTGAAGAGGATATTGTTGAACATGATGGCAACATTAATGATATAAAAATGCAATCAAAAAGGCCGCTAAAAACAAATTTTAGAAAAAGGAAAAAAAATAGGAATAATGGTATGAAAAATACAAATAAACAAAATAACGATAACTCGTCTATTTTTAAGAAAATTTGGACGAAGGTAACATCTTAAAGTGAAAAAAGAATTAGAAAATAAGTACGATAGTAGTTGGTATCTTTTTAATAGGTTATTCAAAAATTACATAAGGCCACTAAGAAAAAGATTATCATTAGCCTTATTATGCATGTTGGTTTCAGCATCTGCGGCAACTTTCCTTGCATGGGTTGTTCAGCCAGCTTTGGATTATGTTATTGTAGGTAAAAATTCTACAATGCATTATTTGATACCT
>NZ_RXFM01000019.1 GCF_003953955.1 Candidatus Aquarickettsia rohweri
TTGGATTAGATAAGTCTAAATTTGAAGCAATTTTAAATAATAAAAAAGTTATTTTAGATATTGAGGAAGACAAAAATCTTACGGCAAGCGATCAAAAAGAAATTATTGATGAGTATAAAAAGTTAATCAAAAATGTATCAGGTCAAAGTTTTTCTCAAAATATATTAGAACAACTTTGGCAAGCTATATCTGCTGTATTTAAGTCTTGGAATACTGATAGAGCAATAAAATATAGAAATATGAATAATATTGCAAATAATATAGGAACAGCTGTTAATATTCAATCTATGGTATTTGGCAATAAGGGTAATGATTGTGCAACGGGTGTGGTATTTACTAGAAATCCGTCAACAGGTGTAAATGAGATATTTGGTGAATATATTGTTAATGCTCAAGGAGAAGACATAGTTTCTGGAATAAAAACTCCTGCTCCTATTAATATTAAATCCAAGGAACAATGTTTTAATAACGATCTATCTCTTGAAGAATCTATGCCTAAGGTTTATAAAGAGTTGAAAAATATTCTTCGTAAACTTGAATTTAATTATAAAGATATGCAGGATGTAGAATTTACTATTGAAAATGGTAAATGTTGGATACTCCAAACTAGATCTGGAAAAAGAACTGCATCTGCAGCAATAAAAATATCTATTGATATGCTAAATGAGGGCATAATATCTAAAGAAGAGCTTTTAAAGAGGATAGAGACTGAATTAATAGAAAAAATATTGCATCCAACTATTGATCCTAAAGCTCAAAAAATATTATTAAGTAAAGGTTTACCTGCTTCTCCTGGTGCTGCATTTGGTAAAATTGCCTTATCATCAATTAAGGCAGAAAAAATGGCTGCACATGGTGAAGTGATATTGGTTAGGAATAAAACAAGTCCCGAGGACATAGGCGGTATTAATGCTTCTTCTGGAGTTCTTACTTCAAGAGGTGGTATGACTTCGCATGCTGCTGTAGTGGCTAGAGGGATGGGTAAGCCTTGTGTTACAGGTGCATTTGAAGTAATAGTGGATAATGATAGTAATGTTGTTAAAATAAATAATCAGGTATTAAAAGAAGGAGAATTAATAACAATAAATGGTTCAAGTGGAGAAATTTTTTTAGGAAAAGTTAGTACTGTTCAAACTAAATTAGATAGTAGTTTTAAAAACTTACTAAATATTGCCAATGAACATTCTAAGCTGCAGTTTATGGCAAATGCTGAGACAGTTAAAGATGCTGATATGGCAAGACATTTTAATGCAGGTGGGATTGGCTTATGTAGAACTGAACATATGTTTTTTCAAGAAGACAGGATAAATATTTTTAGAGAAATGATATTGTCTTTAAAAGAAAGTGATCGTTTAAAGATATTAGGTAAGTTGCTATTTTATCAACAAGAAGATTTTTATCAATTATTTAAAATTATGGATGGTCTGCCAGTAACGATTAGGCTATTAGATCCTCCGCTTCACGAATTTTTACCTCAAGATAATCAAGAAGAACTATTGTATATTAGTAAATTAACATCGCTAGATGTTAAGGATATAAAAAATAGAATTAGTTCTTTAAAAGAGATCAATCCGATGCTAGGTCATAGAGGGTGCAGGCTTGCAATGACATATCCTGAGATTTACCAAATGCAAGTTAAAGCTATTTTAAGAGCGACTCATAGGTGTATAAAAGAAGGAATTAATGTTGCTCCAGAGATTATGGTGCCACTTGTGATTAATAAGTCAGAATTTGATATTATGAAAAAACTTATTAAAGATACTGCAAATTTATTGGAAGAAGAATTGCAAACAAAATTTTCTTATAAAATTGGAAGTATGATTGAGTTGCCAGCTGCAGTTATAAATGCTGGAGAGATTGCTAGTGAGTCGGATTTTATAAGTTTTGGAACAAATGATCTAACTCAAACATGCTTGGGAATATCAAGAGATGATGCTGGTAAGTTTTTAAGAGATTATGTAGATAAGGGAATTTTTACTAAAGATCCTTTTGCATCAATAGATGAAAAAACAGTTGGTGAATTATTGAAGATTGCTATTACAAATAGTAAAAAATCTAATCCAAAAATAAAAATTGGTATTTGTGGTGAGCATGCAGGTGATCCTGCATCAATAAAATTTCTCAATCAGATAGGAGTAGATTATATATCGTGCTCACCTTTTAGAATACCTGTGGCAAAAGTATGTGCTGGAAAATATGAATGTAAACAATAATCATGGATAAATCATTAACTAATTTTTTAAGATCTATATTTTCATCTAAAAATATTAAAGAGCTATTTAATTCTCTTATATTTGCGTTTGTTTTTGCGTTTATTTTTCAAACATTTATCTATCAACCTTTTAAAATTCCATCAGGCTCAATGAAGCCAGGGTTACAGGTAGGGGATTATCTTTTTGTTGAAAAATTTGCATATGGATATAATAATAGCTCACTTTCATTTATGTTAAATAGGTTCAATTTATTCAGCGGTACTTTTATGTTTAATAAGCCTAAAAGAGGCGATGTTATAGTTTTTTTGCTTCCAACAGATAGGAGTATGCATTACATCAAAAGATTAATAGGGTTGCCAGGAGATAAAATACAAATTAAAGATGGGCTTTTATATATAAATGAAGTGCCTGTCAAAAGAGAATTTAAAGGGAAGAAAATTATTATAGAGCAAAATAAAGTTAAATATACCAAAGACATATTTGAAGAAACTTTACCAAATGGAGTAAAATATGAGATTTATATGGATCATATTAGATCAAGTTATCATAATAATTTTGACCATAACAATACTCCAGTTTATACAGTACCAAAAGGTTATTATTTTTTTATGGGTGATAATAGAGATAGTTCCATTGATAGCAGATTTATAAAAAAAGTAGGATATGTTTCAGAAGATAACTTGCTTGGTAAAGCGAAATTTTTATTTTGGACTTCAGATTTTTCGGTGTTAGATTTTATAACAAAGTTACAAACTAATAGAGCTTTTAAAACTATACAGTAGTATTTTGTGAAATTAGAAGATTATAAATTTAAAAATTCTGATTTGCTTGAAATAGCTTTGACTCATCCAAGTGCAGTAAAAAAAGATAAATTAGATAGTTACGAAAGAATGGAGTTTTTGGGTGATAGTATATTAAATGCAGTGATTGCAGATATTATTTATAATAAATTTACTGATTATTCTGAAGGGCAGTTATCAATAATTCTGGCTAATTTGGTTAACTCCAAAACAATAGTTAAAGTGGCTGAAAAATTAAATTTGGCTGAAAAAATAGTTCTTGATTCTGGTGAAGAGCAGTGTGGTGGAAGAAATAATCCTAATAATATAGAAAATGCTCTTGAAGCTATTATTGGTGCAATATATTTGGATAGTGACTTTAAAACTGTAAAAACAATTATTATGAAATGGTGGTCAGAATTTTTTAAAGATGCTGATAAGTTATTTAAACGAGATTGTAAATCTCAATTGCAAGAAATAGTGCAAAAAAAATATAAAGTACTGCCTAAGTATAAAATTGATTTAAAAGAAGGTGAAGCTCATAGTCCTGTCTTTACTATTTCAGTATCTATTAAAAATAAATATAAATTTAAAGCACAAGGAAAAAGCAAAAAGGAAGCTGAGCAAAATGCAGCAAAAGAAATGCTTAATTTTATAAACTGTAATTTAAATGAGTAAGAAAATAGGATATGCTTGCTTTATAGGTGCACCTAATTCTGGTAAATCTACGCTTTTTAATGCATTACTTAATCAAAAAATATCAATTGTGACGCATAAAGTTCACACAACTAGAGATAACATTAAGGGCATTATTACGAAAAATAATACTCAATTAGTATTTATTGACACACCAGGATACTTAAAAAATCCTAAATACAGATTAGAAAAATCTATTACAAAAAAGTCATTACAGGAAATTAAAAATGTTGATTTTATTTGTATAGTTATTGATGTTTCTAAACAAAATTGCTTAGAGAATGCATTAGTTGATACGACTTATTTTGATTCTAAAAAACAACTTATATTAATTTTTAATAAAATTGATTTAGTTAAAGATAAAAAGATCTTGTTAGATTTGGCACAAAAAGCAAAGGATAAGGGATTTGATAATATATTTATGATATCAGCAATAAACTATAAAGGTGTTGGGGATTTTTTAGAGTATTTAATTAGCAAGTCACCTAGTGGAATTTGGCATTATAATGAAGATGATATTACAGATAGAAGCGTTAAGCAGCTTGCTGAAGACATAACTATTGAACAACTATATAAACTTTTAAATAAAGAAATTCCATATAATTTAAAAGTTGAAACAGAATCTTGGAAAGAGGAGGAAGAGGTAATCACTATTCATCAGGTTATAACTGTATTAAAGGCAAGTCAAAAAAAGATAATTTTAGGTACAAAAGGGGAGAATATTAAAAAAATTAGTATTAGATCAAAAGCTGGAATTGAAAAATTGACAAATAAGAAGGTTCATTTGTACTTATTTATTAAAGTTAAAGAGAATTGGATGGATAAGCTGTAAATTCTATTTACAAATTCATCAAGAGCATTTAATCTGCAATAAAATAAAATATTTATTAATTATGCTAAATAATAGTCAAAAACCTACTTGGCATGCAACTACCATCCTGTGTATCAGGGATAATAAACAAGTTATTATCATTGGTGATGGACAAGTTAGTTTAGGCCATACTGTAGTAAAAAATACTGCAAATAAGATTAGAACATTGGCTAACGACAGTATTGTTGCTGGATTTGCAGGAGCTACAGCTGATGCATTTACGCTATTTAGCAGATTAGAAGAAAAACTAGAGAAATACTCAAACAATTTAATGAGAGCTTCTGTAGAATTAGCTAAGGATTGGAGATTAGATAAGTATTTAAGAAGACTTGAAGCTATGATTATAGTAGCAGATAAGGAAAGTACATTAATTTTATCTGGAAATGGTGATGTTTTAGAGCCTGAAGATGGGCTTGCTGCAATTGGATCAGGGGGTAATTATGCACTTGCAGCTGCAAAGGCTTTAGATGATGTAAAAGGTTTGAAGCTTGAAGATAAAGCTAAAAAAGCAATGAAAATAGCTGCAGACATTTGTATTTATACTAACCACAATACAATAATAAAAAAGATAAACTTATAAAAATTTTTATTGTAATTCATCAGAAGTAGTATTAGTAGGGTTGCTGAAGATATAATTTAAAAATTCCTCAGCATAATATTGAAAAAAGTCACCGGCTTTATCAGAGTATTCATTACATCTTGTATATTCTGTTATAGGAGTAACCCATTTTACTGTGAAATCTAGAATTTTACCAGCATTACGCCCATAAGGTAAATGAGTTGATGATAAAAAAGTTTCAAATATATGGCTATTTGCAATTAAAGTTCCTACTTTGTAGCTACTATATAGCATAGAAAATTTGACACTATCCTCTACCAGATCTTCGGTAAAATCAATTGCAAAATTCTGACTATTTGTTTTGTTGCCAATACTAATGTCTTTTAACTCAAAATAACTATTTTTCCACTCATCAATTTTATCTGCAGTATTATCAGAAACTTCATTGGCAAACCAATAACAAAATAACATAGATAACGTATTTACTGTAAAATCAACTAAAGTATTTGAGCTACGGGGCATTAAGTTGCTATGAAATTTACTAGTAGTATATAACATTGCTATCTTAATGCTGTCTTCAACAAAATCATCAATAGAGTGCTTAATAAATTTTGGCAAACCCTCTATAATGTCAAATAGTGGCCCCATGTAAAGATTTATAAAAATTTAAGGTTCCTATATATCATAAAACAAAGTTTTTTTCAATAACTAGTATTAATAATTAGAGTGTTTTAGCTTTAGCTTTTAATTTTTGCAAAATTTAACAGTAACTTTATTCTGGACATAAATTTAACTTGTTGATATATATTATTATCTCAGCTAGGGACTTTAGCTCAGTTGGTTAGAGCACGCCGCTCATAACGGTGCGGTCGTAGGTTCAAGTCCTACAAGTCCCACCACTTTTTTCAATTGGTATGTATGATTTTCTAGAAAGAGAGTTTTTTGAGCAACCAACTTTAGAAGTATCTAAAAATTTGCTTGGTAAAATATTATTATTTAACCAATTGCAAGGAATTATAACAGAGACAGAAGCATATATAGGTTATGATGACCCAGCATGTCATGCAGCTAAGGGAAAAACTAAACGTAATCAAGCGATGTTTGAAAGAGCAGGATTTAGTTATGTTTATATGATTTATGGTATGTATTTTTGTTTAAATATTGTTACTGAAAAAAAGGATTTTCCAGCTGCTGTTTTAATAAGAGGCATAAAGCTTATAAATGTAAATAAGATTTTAAATGGTCCTGGAAAGTTATGCAAAGAACTGGGGATTAATAAAGAGCATAATCAGCTTGATATGATAAATAATCAACAATTTTCAATCCTTAATAATAATGTTAAATTTCCATTTGAAGCTACACCAAGGATTGGCATTACAAAAGGTAAAGAAAATTTATGGAGGTTTATTGTTAAGGTGAAATAATAAGCTTCTTTATTGTGAAGAAGATAAAGGAAAATACGGCAATTCAATTTTTCACCTTATTATTATAAGTGAATTTTGAAGCTTGGTAAATCTAAAATTATTTTACTAAATCAAAAATTATTACTTGAGTTGAACTAAATTTTCTGAATACAATTAAGCAATTGAGTAATAATAATTAATAAACAGGGGTGTTTAACAATGAATGCAATAACTGACGAAATTAATGAAAGAATAGGCTCATTAGAAGGGGCAGTAAAAAGTGTTGAGACTGGGCTATTAGATGCTTTTGATCAATATACAAGCTTAAAAATTGAGTTGTGGTGGGCTGAACAAGGTGAAAAATTAGATAATGCTAAGCAAAATGTCTTAGATAGTTTACAAGCAGCTAAAGATTGGACGGTTCAAGAGTGGCAGCAAATATCAGCATCTGTATCTAATTGGTTTGATGAGAAAAAGCAACAGATGGCACAAGCTTGGGGAGAATTTAAAGAATATGCAGGCCAGAAGTTCGAAAATTTTAAGGAAGCAATGCAGCAATTTGGAGAAAAAATGGCAGAAATGTGGGGCAAAGCTATGGAATCTCTCGGAAAAATGTGGGATGGGATTAAAATAGGTGCACATGATTTTGCTGTTAATGCAAAAACTGCAATGCAAAATTTATGTACAGAAATGTATTATGGAGCAGCGAATCTAGGTGTTGCAGTACAAAAAGGTGTGCTTGCAATGGATGATGCTTTTCAATCAGCAAAAGGAACTGTTTCTCAAGCAATTTCTGATAAATTTCAAGCGAATGCAGGAAAATTAATTGTAGAAGCTAATGAGTTAACACAAAAAATGGAGCGTATAGATTCAATGGATTTAAGCGCATTTGGTGGAGACGATAAATCTATGCGTGAGGCTCAAGCATATAAGGACGAAATGGTAGCAAAATTAAAGCAAGAGCAAGCAAAATTGACAGAAAAAATTCAATCAAGAGAGGGTTGGAGAGATACTTTTAAATGCATGAAGGATAAAGCTAATTTTAAAAAAGATGTATATAATGTTAATAGGAAAGCTGCTCTGAATAAGGAATCTCATCTAAATACTAGAAATAAGAATGCAGTCAAAGGAGATAGATTAGATAAAGCGAAAGCTCAAAAATCATCTTATGCAGATAAGGTAAGAGAAGCTAGGAAGAGTGCCAATCAAAGTAGAGGGGGAAGAATTTAATATATTATTTTTGGCTACGCGCCTTATAAAGGCGTGTATATTTTTCTTTCTCTGTAAGTTAATCATTATTAGAAGGGCAGAGGAAAGTATATTAATATCCTATACCTTGTCTGCTTCATCATTGCAAGGGCATGTTAGTGTCAATCCATGGAAAGCATAAACAAATGTAAATTCGGTAATAATTCTGGGTCACCACGATTGTTAAGTAAATTCGTGGTGACAAAAATCAAAACGTCATTGCGAGAGCATGTCAATGCTCTCAGCAATCCATGGAAGTATCAACAAAACGTTAATGTTGCAATAATCCTGGATCACCACAGTCGAGGCTATGACTCTCCTTCGTGATGACTTAGTCAAATTAGTCATTGCGAATGATTATTTTTCCTATATTGTCATTGCGAACGAACGTAGTGAGTGCGGCAATCCATAATTAGTTAAGAAAAAGCAACTTTCTCTATTTGTTCATCATTAGAATTAATTAGGTCTTTAGCTATTTCTTTTACAGCTATATTAGATATTTTGCTTATATATTTTCTCATTAAGTTTAAAACTTTTGGAGAAGCTATGAGGATAATTTCAGAAAAGGATTTTTCTTTTAACATAGATTTAATTATATCTGATATTTTTTTACTAAAATCATCTCTTTCAATGTCTTTTGTCTCTGTATGAGGATCAAAGAAATGAGAAGAACCACCAGCTAATTTTTTAAATCCAGTTCTTAAAGATTGCTTTTTATGGCTTATTCCTAATTCATCAGCTTTATATTCTGAAATTAAATTTTTTAACCTTAAGCCTTCCGCTTCATAAATTTTTGCAAATTTTGAATCTATTACCAATACAAGCTTATATGTCATTTTTTTATCCCAAATTATTTAGTTATTATTTAATACTATGAAATTTTTAACTTAGAAACAAATAAAAAGTTTTTAAATTAACAACCATAATCTCAATATTTATGTTGTAATTTGAATTACATATATATATATTCGTTAAAAAATCATGCAGAAATTTTTTGGTGTTAACATTTCGTTTATTGTTAATTCAATCTGCATTAGTTTAACCAAAAGGAGTATATATGTCTTATAAACCAAATTTTGATATAAAAGCTTTGTTAGAAGCTGGCGTTCATTTCGGGCACAGAAAAAATCATTGGAATCCTGAAATGGCAAAATATATTTATGGAGTAAAAAATAAAGCCCATATAATAGATTTAAAACAATCTGCACATCATTTATATAATGCACTTAGAGTAATGTTTACGGTTGCGTCTAATAAGGGGAAAGTGCTTTTTGTAAATACTAAAAAGCAGTCTACAGATGTAGTAAAGAATGCTGCAGATAAATGTAGACAATACTATGTTAATCATCGTTGGTTAGGTGGGATGTTAACAAATTGGACAACAGTTTCATCGTCTATTAAAATTTTAAAAAAATACGAAGAAATACTTGATTCTGAAGAAGGATTATACACTAAAAAGGAATTACTAGATTTCACAAGGAAGAAAGAGAAATTAGAAAAAGCGATTGGAGGAATTAGAAATTTAGTGAGATTGCCAGATATTTTATTTGTTATAGATGTTAGAACTCATGCAATAGCTATTCAAGAAGCTAATAAGTTGAATATACCTGTTATTGCTATTGTAGATACTAACTCTAGTCCAAAAGGGGTTGATTTTGTGATTCCTGGTAATGATGATTCTAGAAAATCAATTAAGCTATATTGTAATTTAATGTCAGAAGCTATATTAGCGGGAATGGAAATCAATTTAACTTCTGAAGGAGTAAATGTAAAAAATATATCTGATAAAAACAAAGAAAAAACTGAAACTATTAATAAAAATTAGGTGAATCAAATATGTCTATAAGTGCAAGTTTAATTAAAGAGTTACGCAATAAAACTGGAGCTGGTATGCTTGATTGCAAAAAGGCTCTTTTAGAAACTAATTCAAATATTGATGATGCAGTTGCGTGGCTTAGAAAAAAAGGTCTTGCTTCAGCAGGCAAAAAAGCTGGGAGAGAGACTAGTGAAGGAGTAATAGCAATTAATATTGATGGAAATAATGCAACAATAATAGAATTAAATTCAGAAACTGACTTTGTTGGAAAGAATGAAAAATTTTTAAATCTAGCAAAAAAAGTTGTTAAAAGTGCGCATGATTATGAAGGAGTTGAAGTTGAAAAATTTTTAGAATCAGGAAATCATGATTCAACTCCTATTAATGAATTGATAGCTGAACATATTTCTATTATAGGAGAAAATATAAGCCTTAAAAAAATTAATAAGATAGGTGTAAGTAAAGGCAAAATAATACCTTATATACATAATAAGTTGGCAGATAATATTGGGAAAATAGGTGTAGTTGTTGCGCTTGAAGGTGATGTGAATGATGAGATTGAAGAATTTGGTAGACAACTTGCAATGCACATAGCTGCTTCAAAACCAATGGCCTTAAATGTTGAAAGTCTTGATAAGGATGTAGTTGAAAAAGAGAAAGATATTTTAAGAGACCAAGCTTTACAAAGTGGTAAACCAGCTAATGTTGTAGAGAAAATGATAGAAGGTAGGATTAGAAAATTTTTGGAAGAAATTGTATTGCTTGAACAAGCATTTGTTATAGATGGTAAGACAAAAATTAATAAAGTAATTGAAGATTTAAAATCTAAAAACAATTGTGATTTTAATATTTCAGGATATTTAAGATATGAAATTGGTGAATAATCCTTTATTTATAATATGAAAAAACAAAATAGAGTACTATTAAAAATTTCAGGTGAAGCCCTAATGGGCAAAGAAAAATTTGGGCATGACAATACTATAATAGATCAAATTTGTGAAGACATAAAAGAAGTATATGACTTAGGTTATGAGGTTTGCCTGGTAGTTGGTGGAGGTAATATCTGTAGAGGAGTCACAGTTGCAGAAGTAGGAATAGAAAGGGCTACTGCTGATTATATGGGAATGTTAGCTACAGTTATAAATGCAATAGCCGTACAGAGTAAGCTTGAAAGCAAAGGATTATATACTAGGGTAGTATCAGCAATTCCTATTATTACTATTGTTGAACAATATATAAGAAGAAAAGCAATAAGGCATTTAGAAAAAGGTAGAATAGTGATTTTTGCTTCAGGTACGGGTAATCCATTTTTTACTACAGATACAGGGGCAGTTTTAAGAGCTATAGAAATGAACTGTTCAATTATACTTAAAGGAACGCAAGTAGATGGTGTTTATTCTGAAGATCCAAAGAAAAATAACAAAGCTATAAGATATAAAGAGCTAAGTCATGAGGATGTTATTAAGCAAAATATATCAGTTATGGATACTACTGCAATAACTTTGGCGCATGACAACAAAATGCCAATAAGAATCTTTAACATCGGAAAAAGCGGAGAATTTGCCAAGGTTTTGCAAAATAAGGGTAATTACACAACTATAAAATAAACTCTATTTGAATATGGAAAAAGAAATATTAAATAATTTAAAAGAGAAAATGGAAGGAGCAATATCTTCCTTGAGTAATTCTTTAAGTGGATTAAGAACTGGTAGGGCTTCAACTGCTCTGCTTGACCCAATTAAAGTTGAGGCTTATGGCAGTGAAATGCCAATCAATCAAGTTGGAAGTGTAAGTGCTCCAGATGCAAAAACATTGTTAGTTCAAGTTTGGGATAAAGAGTTAGTTCAAAGTGCTGAGAAGGCAATTTTAAACTCTGGTTTAGGTCTTACTCCTAATTCTGAAGGACAAGTTATAAGGTTACATATACCTAATCTCAGTGAAGAGAGAAGGAAAGAATTAGTAAAAAAGGCTAATGAATATACTGAACAAGCCAAAATTTCTGTTAGAAATATTAGGAGAGGTGGAATTGATGCTTTTAAAAAACAAGAAAAGGATAAACTGATTTCTGAGGATGAACTGAAGAATTATTCCCAAGAAATTCAAAAAATAACTGATGAATTCATTGCAAAGATTGATGGGATTTTAAGTAAGAAATCAAAAGATATAATGAGTATTTAATAATAGTTTTATAATAAACTAAATAAAATTAGCAGTATTTAGGTTATGGGATTTAATAATAATGAATTTCATCTAAATATAAACCAAAGCTAGGAGCTGTTTCACCAGCAAATTTTCTATTTTTAGCGCTTATAATTTCTTTCATATATGATGGATTTAATTGTTTTGTTCCAAAATCTTTTAGTGTTCCAACCATTATTCTAATTTGGTTATATAAAAATGATTCTGCAGTAAAAATTAAATTAATTTCATTATTATTTTTAATAATTTTTATTGAATCTATAGTTTTAATAGGAGAATTAGATTGGCATCCTGATGCTCTAAAACTAGTAAAATCAAAAGTTCCTAGCATATACTTAGATGCTTCTATCATATTATTAATATCAAGTGGTAATATAACATGCCAAGCAAGATTTTTTTGTATAGTAAGTGGTGATTTTCTATTTATTATTTTGTAAATATAATGTTTCTTTTTTTTAGAAAATCTTGCATGAAATATGTTCTTTACTAATTCAATATTAACAATAGAAATTTTTTGAGGTTTTAAATAATAATTTATTGCATTTTGAATTTCATCAATATTATAGTGATTGCATATTTCAAAATGTGCTACCTGGCCATATGAATGAACACCTGAATCAGTTCTGCTAGCTCCGTAAACAAGAATATGTTTTTTAGTTAATTTAAATAAAGCTGATTCAATTTCACCTTGAATTGTATCTAAGTTTTTTTGGCGCTGCCAACCATGGTATTTTGTACCTTCATATTCAATTGTTATCTTATATTTTAACAATATTTTTTTCTTTTTATTGGTTTAATTATTTTATGTGCTATTTTTATTGAAAATTAATTTTTTGTAAATGCCTTTATATATGAATAGTAATAAAATAGAACTTAATGTTAAAAATTCATATAAAAAATTGCAATGGACATTACAAGAGCAAAATGAAAAAGATATATCATTTTTTACCCAGAAATTTAACATAAGTGATATTTTAGCTAAAATATTAATTAATAGAGGAATAAATGATGCAGAATCTATGCAAAATTTTTTATATCCTAAAATAAAAAATTTAATGCCAGATCCTTTTTTACTTAAGGATATGGATAGAGCGGCAAAAAGAATTGTTGAATCTATAATAAATAAAGAAAAAATTGTCATTTATGCAGATTATGATGTTGATGGAGCTACTTCATCTGCTTTGTTAAAAAGGTTTTTTAAAGATCTTGGTTTAGAAGCAAGCGTTTATATACCATGTAGATTTAATGAAGGTTATGGTCCTAATGTTAATGCATTTGAAAAATTAATTAAACAAGGAAATGATTTAATAATAACCACTGATTGTGGAACTGTAGCATTTGAACCAATAAAATATGCCCAAGATATGGGAGTAGATGTTATTGTAATAGACCATCATCTAGCACTAGAAAAATTACCTGAGTGTTATGCAGTAATAAATCCTAATAGGTTAGATGATGAATTTAAGTTCAAAAATATTGCAGCAGTTGGAGTTGTATTTTTCGTAGTAACTGCTGTCAGAAGTGTTTTAAGAGAGCAAGACTTCTTTCATAAAGTAGAAAATCCTGAACCTAATTTAATAGATTACCTAGATCTTGTTGCTCTAGGTACAGTTTGTGATGTAATGCCCTTGATAGATATAAATAGAGCATTTGTACAACATGGATTAAAACTAATAAATAAGAAGAAAAATTTAGGGTTAAAAATTTTAGCTAACCTAGCAAATATTAATAAGAGATCTGAATCATATCATTTGGGATATATATTTGGACCTAGAATAAATGCAGGTGGTAGAGTAGGAAAAGGGTATCTAGGTTCTATTTTATTATCAACTGAATCACATGAAGAGGCACATAAAATTGCATTAAGTCTAGAAAAATATAACAAGCAAAGAAAAGCTATTGAAAGCACTACTTTAGAAGAAGCTATAGAATGTATAAAACTTAAAAATATTGAAAATAATAGCATTTTATTGGCATATGGAAAAAATTGGCATTTAGGTATTTTGGGGATATTAGCTAGTAAAATAAAAGAAAAATACCAAAAACCAACATTGGTTATATCTTTAAATGATGGAATTGGCAAAGGTTCCGCTAGATCAATCAAAGGTATTGATATAGGAATGAATATATCGATAGCAAAAGAAGAAGGGCTTTTAATTGAAGGAGGAGGTCATGAGATGGCTGGTGGTTTTAGCATTGAAGAAGACAAAATTGAAATGTTTTATAGCTTTTTATTGTCAAGAGTTTTAGGGAAAGATAATCATAAAACCATCTTTAAACAAGCAAAAGAGCTTAAAGTAGATGCTTTGATTTCTGTAGATAGTGTAAATAATAATTTATTTGATGACTTAAAAATTGCAGAACCATTTGGACAAGGCAATGAAAGGCCTAGATTTATGATTTCTAATGCAATAATTTGTAAAGTATGCAAAATGTCAGTGAATCATTTGATCATTATTATTAAAGATAATATTTATAATAAATCATCTAAAAACTTAAAATGTATATTATTTAATGCTATAAATAATGACAAATGTAGTAGTATATTCAAGAGTATTGGTAAAAAAATTAATTTGATAGGTTATTTACAGGTAAATTATTTCAATGAAAATATGATTGATTTTATAATCGAAGATCTTTCTATTGGTGAATAAAATGCTAAAGAAAATTGTCGTTTTTGGTGCAGGTGCTTGGGGTTCAGCATTAGCAAAAATTATTTCACAAAATATAGAAGAAGTATTTATATATTCAAAAAATCCTGAAACGGTTAGAGAAATTAATCATGAACATAAAAATTTTGCTAAATTAGGTGACATAAGTTTGCCTACAAATATTAAAGCTATAGATAATTTTGAAGATGTAAAGGACATCAATACTTGTGTTATAGCAATTCCAGTGAGATTTCTTGATTCTTTTGTTAAAATGATTAAAAATCAAACTTTTTTACAAAATTTTATTATTTGTTCAAAAGGTATTGAAAATGAGAAATTAAAATTTCCGTCAGATATTTGTAAACAATATTTTCCTAATGCTAATATTGCCATTTTATCTGGTCCAAATTTTGCAAAAGAGATAGTATATGAGAAATTTGCAAAAACCCTCATTGCTTCAAAAAACAATGAATTTTTATCTAGTGCTAAAAAAATATTTGATACAAAATTTTTTAAAACAGAAATATCTAATGATGTAGTTGGGGTTGAGGTTTGTGGTGCTGTAAAAAATGTAATAGCCATAGCACTTGGCATTGCTAAAGGACTTGAATTAGGTGAAAATTTTATGGCGACGCTATTTGTGTTTTCTTTAAATGAAATTAATAATTTAATAAAGTCACTTGGAGGAAATATTGATGCTACCTATTCTTTAGCTGGGATCGGAGATTTAATTTTAACATCATATAGCTTAACATCAAGAAATACCAAATTTGGATTTGAACTTGCAAAAAATCAACAAATGTTGGATTTAGATAATATTGTTGTTGAAGGTTATTATACAGCAAAATCAATTTATAAAATATCTCAATCTTTGAAAATTCAAATGCCTTTATGTCATTATGTATATAAAGTTTTATATCTGAAAGAAGATATATATAATATTATTGAGATAATAAAAAAGTAATATAAATATACAATTATTGTGTGGTATTTTTATATCAGCTATAGAACACTGACTTATATTTGATCAATCTAAATAATCTCCATCTAATAAATGATTTGCTACAGCTGCTAATTCTCCAAAATTTTCTACAAGTTTTGGTGGTAGTTCTGCATTTACATTAGATCCTCTAGCCATATAAGAGTACTTACCTATCATAAAATCCAGGCCATGGTCGAATACTTCTGAAGTTGCTGCTTCTCCATGCTTGCTAAGAAATTTATCGAGCTTGCTATTGGGTTTAATTTGCACCTGCGCAGCTTTTGACCATTGATAGTACTTGATGAGAGCATCTGCAGCAACTAGGGCTACAGGAAATAAAACTTGAGAAATAGCTTGATTCCATTCTAAAATTGTTGTTACTCCAGGAGAGATATATTCATCATACAACTTTTTCATACTTGAATATACTCTTTCTTGCTGAGATTGATCTATGTTTTTAAGTTTAGGACAAGATGGATAGTAGTTTTTTATTATAGTAGATATAGAATCTTTTTGTTCTTTATATAAAAGGTTGTTCATTGCAGAGTAAACGCTAAAATATCCCCATCTTGACAAGTATTATCCGCCTTTCTTTGGGTTTCTTAAGTTTTTTGATAATTCTAAAAAAAATTTAATTTGATGATATTTTTTTATCAATATTATATGGAAGTAAATTTACTAACTCTTTTGGATCAGAATAATCATGAATATGATTCAGCAAATATTTTAAATAATCATAAGGATTAATCTTATTTACTTTGCAAGTTTCAATAATACTATAAATATTTGCACTAGCTTTAGCACCCTTAGTTGTTGCACAGAACATCCAATTTTTTCTGCCAACTGCAAATGGTTTTATAC
>NZ_RXFM01000020.1 GCF_003953955.1 Candidatus Aquarickettsia rohweri
TTCTTTCACTCTTATTGGTATAAATTTATTTTTTACTGTATTTCTTTTATTTCCTACAAGAATTCTGTGCCATTTATAAAATGTACTTCTCGGCACATTCTTTTGCTTACAAAATTCATATTTACTTACATTACTTTTTTTTATATTCTTCTACTAGCTCTTTCCATTTTTCATTACTTATTCTTTTTTTCTTTTTTTCTAATAGCATCATTAGCCTCTATTTTTTTAGGCTTTTGTTCTACCACTTATTTTTATTCTTGCCTAGATGCCCTTATTTTAGCGCTTACCTAGAAAACTCCATAATTTTTTCTTTTTGTTTTTCAGATATTGAAGGTTTCAACTCACTTATTAATTTTCTGATTACATCCTCAGAAGGCTTGGCTTCATTTAAATCAACATCACGTAACATTAATTTTAACTTCTCTTCATTATTACAAGTAGAGGATAATTTATTTGTTAATTTTTTAAATACATTGTCAGCTTTTTTATCGTGCATGTAGTTTAATAAGTCTAGAGTTTTTACATCACAAGAAAAGCTAAATTTATCAACTAAATATAATGCAAATTCTTCATGCATATGGTGTAAACTTGATGAGATAAGAAAGCTAATCATAAAAGTAGGAACATTGCTCTCTTGATTATCTGTTTTTCCTTCTGGAGAATTAAAAGCAATTATGAAATCAGTTATATATGTAGAAATCTCATCTCTTTTCTCTTCAATTGCAAAAGAAACAATTATTAATAATAATGAATTGGATAAAAAATTAAAATCTCTACTTAATTCTTCTTGTAGTTCTTGCTTTCCAAAAGAAACAAGCTTCTGCATAACCTCTACTGAAAATCTTTGATAATCCTCCGTAGAATTTACATATTTTTTGACTTCTTGTGCAATATTCAGTTCTAGTATATTTGTAAATCGATTTGCTGAATAACCTAACCAAGAAATTGATGTATCATAGTTAAAATTTTGTATACAATATACAGAAAGCTCAATGTAATTTTGTTCGCTCATTATATTATAACTAGCATTGATTACCCTTGTTGCAAATTCAAAATTTTGGTTAACCAAACTTCTTACTATAATTTGAAAAATCTGATCAAATCCAGGTTTGTAGTAATTTATAAATTCCCATGTTATATCAGTATTTTTATCAACAGAAAAAATCATTATATCATAAATATCTCCTAGAAGCAGTCCATTACTACATGTGCTATAATAATGACTAAAAGCTTGGCTATAATCTGATTGAGAACTATTACTAATTAAAGATTTTATATGATTTATTTTCTCATTATTAGTTTCATGACATTGAATTGACATAACACAACCTCAATTTTACCTATGATTTTACTGAATATAATTAATGTTGCAAGTATTAATTTATATTGAAAATATAAATTTTTTAGTTTATGAGATGATATCTCAATAATAGGTTTTTGTTGTGTGCAAAGTAAAATATATTAATAAGGTTTTTGACATAAATCTTATAAAAAAATTAATAATAG
This sequence comes from Candidatus Aquarickettsia rohweri, assembly GCF_003953955.1. Lineage (GTDB taxonomy): Bacteria > Pseudomonadota > Alphaproteobacteria > Rickettsiales > Midichloriaceae > Aquirickettsia > Aquirickettsia rohweri. The sequence continues at coordinate 1,507 of NZ_RXFM01000020.1, forward strand.
CACTAACTTTAGGTTTAAATAGTGGAGTTGTATATGCATTTCTTGTAACAACAACGACAACATATTTTAAAGATAATAATTTATCTCTTACAGTAATAGGTTTTTTATCAATCAAAACGATACCTTACTCATTTAAATATTTATGGTCTCCTTTAGCTGATTGTTATTCTATAAAAATGTTTTCCAAAAATTTTGGATTGCGCAAAAGCTGGATAATGTCAATGCAAGTGTTTTTAATGCTTACTATAGGGTTTTTTGATTATATAGATATTAAATCAATATCTTTTTTAGTTGTATATCTTATTTTCATAGGATTTATTGGGGCAACATATGATATTGCTATGGAGGCATATAGAATAGAGCTTTTTTCAAAAATTAAAGCAGGAATTGGTAATGCTTTTGTAGTTTACGGCTTTAGAATTGGATTTATAATTTCTGGGATATTTGCTTTATTTTTATCAACTATAATTGATTGGAAATATGTTTTTATGATATTAGCCTTTTTTATTTTACCATGTCTTATTGTAATTTATTTTTCTGATGAAAAGGTCACATATTTTCAAAAAATGGTACATCTTAATTATAAAGAATGGATTATTAATAACTTTATAATCCCATTTAAAAAATTAGCCTTAAAACCAAAATTTGGATTAATATTAACAATTATTGCCTTTTATAAAGTTAGTGATGCATATCTAGATACTTTATCTATCCCATTTTTAATGGATGTAGGATTTTTAAAGAATCAAATTGCAAGCGTTGCAAAGTCATGTGGTATAGTAGGGGCGTTAATAGGAACACTTATTGGGGGGATTTTAATTGCTAAATCACAATTAAAGTATAACTTATTATTTGCAGAAATTTTAGCTTCAATTACTAATTTACAATTTTTGATATTCTTAAAAATCAAAAATAGTATAATTTTACTAGGTTTAATAAATCTAATAGAAAGTCTTAGCTATGGAATTAGCAATATTATACTTATTACATTTATGAGTTCATTATGTGATAAAAAACATTTAGCAACTCACTATGCAATACTAATTTCTTTTTCTGGACTAACAAAGTCATTAATTTCACCTACATCAGGAATTGTTGTAGAAAGTTTTGGTTGGCAAAATTTTTTTATTTTTTCATCACTACTTTCAATTCCTTCCATTTTTTGTATTTATCTTTTATATTGGTACAAGAAAAATTTTTTTGCAAAAATCTAAGTGAAAAATATAGCTATAATTGTTGCTGCAGGAGAATCTTTAAGGTTTAGTAAACATACTCCTAAACAGTATAGTTTAATTAACGATAAACCCATATTAAGATGGTCTATAGAAACATTTTTATCATGTAAATCAATAGACAACATATTAGTTGTCATTAACAAAAAACACATAAATTTATATAAAAATGCAACTAAAGGACTTAATTTATTAGATTGTGTTATTGGTGGCAAAACAAGAAAAGAATCAGTATTTTTAGGCTTAAAGGCAATTGAGAAAATCAATCCTGAAAATGTTCTAATTCACGATGCTGCAAGACCACTAATTTCAAAAACACTAATTGAAGAAATTATTTTAAAATTAGATAATTATCAAGCTGTAGATATTGGAATTAAATTAACAGATACAATAAAACAGTTTGATATTAAAAATAATATAAAAATAATTGATAGAAATTTTTTATATAGAACACAAACGCCACAAGGATTTAAATATAGGTTAATTTTAGATTTGCATAAAAATAGTAATACTGATTATACAGATGATATAAGCTTGTGTTTTGAAAAAAATATTGATAGCTGTAAAATAGATGGAGAAATTAATAACATAAAAATAACAAACAAACATGATTTTGAATTTTGTAAATTTATTATGAGTAATAAAAAAGTATATCGTACAGGCATTGGTTTAGATGTACATAAATTTTCAAAACCTCTAAAGGATACCAATACAATAAAAATTTGTGGTATAGACGTTAAACATAATCAATCTATTATTGCTCATTCTGATGGTGATGTAGGATTGCATGCCATCACCGAAGCTTTACTTGGTTCTATGGCACTTGGAAATATTGGGCAATTATTTCCACCTAACAATAATAAATATAAAAATATAGATTCAAGTTATTTTTTAGAATACACTAAAAAAAAGCTAAAACAAATTGGAGTTAAAATACTAAATATTGATTTAACAATCATATGTGAAAAACCAAAAATTATGCCCTATAGTCAAGTAATGCGTGAAAATATTGCTAAAATACTAGAAATAAATAGCAATCAAGTAAGTGTAAAAGCTACTACAACAGAAAAAATGGGATTTTTAGGATCACAAGAAGGCATTGCAGCTCAAGCTATTTGCTGTGTAACTAATTAATATAACTTAATTATGAAAAAAAGATACAGCTTAGATCATATTTTAAACGCTAAGAAAGTAAAATTTAAAGTTCCATTTTCTTGGTATTCGATCATATCTACCTGGTTTTATGTCGGAAAGCTTCCAGCTCCTGGAACTTGTGGGTCGATAGCTGTATATCCGCTATATTATTTTATAATAATGCACTCTAATTCGTTAAACAATATTAAATCAAAATTACTTCTAGCAATTATAACTTTTTGTATTATAGGCTCATTTGCTATAAAGAAATTTCAGAAAACTACCAATACTTATGATCATAGTTATATAGTAATAGATGAAGTAATTGGGCAGTTATTAACATTGTATATATCGCTTGAGTGGATATACAGTTTAATTAAAAAAATTCCATTTTTTATAAATATTTCCACCAGTACACTAGTTTTTTTAATTGCATTAATTCCTTTTAGGTATTTTGATATTAAAAAGCCATTAATAATTGATTATGTTAATAGAAAATACAAGGGTACATTTGGAGTAATATTTGATGATATTTTAGCTGCAATTTTTGCATCGGTTACAATTTATGTGATCAATTTAATAGTAAGTTTATTTATCTAATCATCTTATTATATTTATTATGTACAAATTTGCCTTAAATAGTAATCAAATGCACGCCATAGAGGCTCCTATTATACGTAATAAAGATACATCTTTAGACTTAATGCATAAAGCAGGCAAAGAGGTTTTTGATGAAATATTTAAAAGATTTAAGCCTTGTAAAGTTTTAGTAATTTGTGGATTTGGAAATAATGGTGGCGATGGATATGTTGTTGCTAATTTACTTCATCAAAATTCTTGGGATGTTAAATTATTAAAATTAGGTGAACCAAAAACTAACTCTGCTAAATATTATGCAAAAAAATACAAAGGAAAAATTATAGATATTAATAATTTAAACTTAGAAGAAACTGATTTGATTATTGATGCAATATATGGGATTGGCCTATCAAAAGAAATAGATGTTACACTTAAGGAATTAATACATAAAATAAATAACTCAAACTTAAAATGTATATCTATTGATATTCCAACTGGCATATCAGAAAATACTGGAGAAATACTAGGTGCTGCATTAAAAGCGACTTTAACCATCACTTTTCATACTAAAAAAATAGGCCATTTATTAATGCCAGGATTAAAACATTCAGGAGAAGTTATTGTTAAAGATATTGGTCTATCCAATTTAGAAAATACTGAAAATTATATAAAAATAAATACTCCAGAAATATGGAAAAATAAATTAAGATTCCCACAATATGAAGATAATAAATATACAAGAGGATGCTTAGGAATAATAGCAGGAGAAATGCTAGGTGCTAGCATTTTATCAACTCAAGCTGCAAGAAAATCAGGTTCAGGAATTGTAAAGTTATTTATCAAAAATAACGTACAATTTGACAATAAATTAGACGCTGGAATAGTAATAATAAAATATAAAGATATACAGCAATTAAATGATTTGATAATTAAACACAAGGTTTCATCTATTTTATACGGACCTGGCACAATTGCATCATCAGAAACACATAATATTGTTAAAAATATACTTAAGCACAATAAACCCATAGTATTGGATGCAGGTGCAATAATTAATTATAAATCTTTAAAAAAATTGACCACTTCAAATCAAGATGTTTTGATTACTCCTCATGAAGGTGAATTTAAGAAAATTTTTAATTTAAGCAGTGAATTAAAAATTAATAAAGTAAAATTAGCTGTTCAACTTTCAAATTGCAAAGTTTTGTTAAAAGGGGTTGATACAGTTATAGGATGTAATGATAATATCTTGCTACAAGAAAATGGTTGCCCATATCTTTCAACAGCTGGCACAGGAGATGTTTTAGCGGGAATTTGCGCAGGATTAATGAGCCAAGGTCTTAATTCATATTTTGCAGCATCAATTGCAGTTTGGACATTAAATGAAGCAGCTTGGAAAATTGGGTATGGACTAGTTGCAGAAGAAATACCACAAACTATACCAAATTTACTTCTTCAATTTAGAAATCCTTCTAGAAAAATCTAACCCGTCTACTTTCTTTTTTAAACTCAATAACTATTCATCCTTTGTATTAACCTTAGCTCCAAGAGGATGCTTATCAAGTAATAATTTTTTTGCTTTAGTGCCAGATACTTTAGTGTATATTTGTGTAGATGATATATCTGAGTGACCTAATAATTCTTGCACAATTCTTAAATTAGCACCATTGTCTAACATATGAGTTGCAAATGAATGCCTAATTTTATGTGGAGAAATAATAGATGGATCAATATTACACTTCAGTGCAATCTCTTTAAGTACTTGTCCAAACCTTTGCCTTGAGATATGTACAATTTTATTATCTTTGGAAATTGAAGGAAAAACCCAATTAGATTTTACACTTGATAATAAGAATTGCTTCCTAATTTTGAGATATTTTTTTAGTGCTTTACATGCCATATAATTTAATATTACAGCCCTCTCTTTCTTCCCCTTACCTTTAATAATTAATAGATTTGTATCAGATTCTTTAGAAAAACTTTCTAAAGACTTCATTTCAAGAGATACCAATTCTGATATCCTCATACCTGTTGAGTAAAGTATCTCAAGTAAAGCATAATTTCTTATACCTTCTTTTGTTTTGCCTTGACTTATCATTTCTATAATTTTACTAATATTATCACTTGATAAAGCTTTAGGTATTGAATCAGCTCTCTTAGGCATTATAACATTAGAAATTGGGCTTTCTTTTAAATATCCTTCCGATACTAAAAATAAAAAAAATTGTTTATATGCTGAAATCTTTCTACCTATAGTTTTAGGATTTAAGTTGTTTTCAGTCAAATTAACAATAAAATTTTGTATTGTCGATTGAGTTATTTTAAGTAATCCTATGTTGTTTTTCTTTAGATATTTATGTAAATCATTAATATCATTCCTATAAGACAATATAGTATTTTGAGTTGCATCCCTTTCTGCAATTAACATCTCAAAAAAATATTCAACGTAATAATTTATATAATCTTTACTATCCATTGCCAACCTTAAGCGCCTATTACTTCTAATAAAACAACTAATTAATAATTTCAATTTATAAAAATTTAACTATTTATGTGTTAAAATAAGAAATCACCTGTATATTAAAATCCTCAGCTATCTTTCTCAATAAATATTGCATGTTATTCACAAATATGCAAACTAACATATAATTAACTAATTTTTATCTACAATGAAATTACTTATAGTTGAATCTCCTGCAAAAGCAAAAACTTTAGAAAAATATCTAGGTAAAGATTTTAAAGTAATTTCATCTTATGGTCATATACGAAGCTTACCTTCTGTAAGAGATGCTGTTGAACCAGAAAATAATTTTAAAATCACATACAAACCTATTATAAGAGCAAAAGATACCATAAAAAATCTTGCTGATAATTTTAAAAAAGCAGAGATAATTTATCTTGCAACTGACCCTGATAGAGAAGGAGAAGCAATTTCATGGCATATTTTAGAGACCATGAAAAGTAAAAAATCATTAAATAATGCAGTAAACGTAAAACGTATTGCTTTTCATGAAATTACTAAAAATGCTGTAATCAATGCTATAAATAATCCAAGAGAATTAGATCAAGATTTAATACATGCTCAACAAGCAAGACAAGCTTTAGATTATTTAGTAGGATTTACTTTATCACCAGTATTATGGAGAAAATTGCCTGGTAGCAAATCTGCTGGAAGAGTTCAATCAGTTGCACTGAAACTTCTATGTGAAAGAGAAAATGAAAGAGATAAATTTAAAGAGCAAGAATATTGGACTATAGATAGTATATTTTCAAAAAATAATAAAGATAGCTTTAGCTCTCAGCTTCACACTTATAATGGGGAAAAATTAGAAAAATTTAGCATAAATAAAGAAAATAAAGCTAAAGATATAATAAAAAATATAAAAACATTAAATTATAAAGTTTCTTCAATTAAGAAAAAGGACATTATAAGAAAACCAACAGCGCCATTTATAACTTCAACTTTAATACAAGAAGCCTCTAGAAAGTTAAATTTTTCAGCTAAAAAAACAATGATAATAGCTCAAAAATTATATGAAGGAATACAAGTAAAAAGCAAAACAGACGGTCTGATTACTTATATGAGAACAGATAGCGTCACAATTTCTCAAGAAGCTATTAAAAACATTACTTCTCACATCAAAAGTCACTATGGTTCAAATTATTTACCAAAAAATCCTATACTTTATAAATCTAAATCTAAAAATGCACAAGAAGCTCATGAAGCAATTAGACCAACTAATTTTAGCAATAACCCAACTAATCTTAAAGATTTTTTAGATAATGATCAATATAGGTTATATGAGTTAATTTGGAAAAGAACAATTGCAAGCCAAATGGCAAATGTAAAATTAGAATCAGTTACTATAGAAATATCATCTCAAAATAATAAAAATATATTTAAATCCACAGGCTCTACAATTGTTTTCGATGGATTTTATAGAGTATACAAAGAGGGCATAGATAATGAAGAAAATGAAAAGAAAAATAATATTCCTAAACTTCAAGAAGGTGATATTTTAAATCTTGATAAAATCATTCCAAATCAACATTTCACACAACCTCCTCCAAGATATACTGAAGCAAGCTTAGTAAAAAAAATGGAGGAATTAGGAATTGGCAGACCTTCTACATATCCTAAAATTATATCTATTTTAGTAGAAAGGGAGTATGCAAAAATTTTACAAAAAAGATTTATACCTGAGGCAAAAGGAAGATTAGTTGATGCTTTTTTAAATAAATTCTTTGATAAATATATTGATTATGATTTCACTGCAAATCTTGAAAATGATTTAGATGATGTGGCAAATGGCAAAAAAAAATGGAAAGAAGTACTTTCTAATTTTTGGATACTATTTAAAAATACATCAGACAAGGTACTAGAAATAAAAAATATTGATATAATTAATGAAGTTGAAAAACTATTATTAGATTATATTTTTAATACCACCGATAAAGATGAACTTTCTAAATTAAGAAAATGTACTAATTGCAAGAACGGTGAATTAGGCTTGAAAACAGGTAAATTTGGAGCATTTATCGGATGTTCTAATTATCCTGAATGCAGTTATAAAAGAACGTTATTCCAAGAAGAAAATACTGAAAATAAAAATGAGAAAGAAAAAGTTATAGGTGTTGATGAAATAACACAATCAGAAATTTTACTTAAAAAAGGACCTTATGGATTTTATCTAGAAAAAGAAGTTGATGGCAAGAAAAAAAGAGCATCATTGCCTGCAAAAGTTTCCCCTGATAATATCAATCTAGAATTTGCATGCTCTTTACTTAATTTACCTAAAGATTTAGGTAAACACCCCACTATCAAAGAAGATATCTTAGTAAAAATTGGAAGATATGGACCATACTTAGAGTGTAATAAGAAATTTTACGCCCTTAAAAATATAGATAAAATTAACTTAGAATTATTAGAAGCTGTGGATTTAATTGATAATTATAAACCTAAGCAATCCAAGAAGAGGGCAAAAAAATAATGGCCATCATTCTTCCATATAAAAACAAAATTCCTAAAATTGCAAAAGATGCTTTTATTGCACAAAATGCTGTTGTTATAGGAGATGTAGAGATTGGAAATAAATCCAGTATATGGTTTAATTGTGTTATTAGAGGAGATGTTAATTATATTAGAATTGGAGACGAAACTAATATACAAGATGGCACTATAATACACGTTGGAACTAATAATGGACCTACAATTATAGGAAGCGGAGTCACTATTGGTCACAAAGCATTAATTCACGCTTGCAAAATTTATGATAACTCATTTATTGGAATGAACTCAACAATAATGGATTACGCTGTAGTAAAATCTTACTCTATGGTTGCAGCAGGAGCTTTAGTCACAAATAATAAAACAATTAAAGAAAATGAGTTATGGGCTGGTATACCAGCAAAGCTCATGAGAGTGCTAAAAAAAGAAGAAATTAATTATATTACAATATCCAAAAAAAGGTATGTAAACTTAGCTAAAGAATATATAAATTGATTTTAATCATACAAAATACTACTATAGGTAGCGAATTGTTTATAGGTAGTTTATATGTTTTGGAGTAAAAATGAAAAGCAAAATTTTAAAGTTTTATCAATAAGTGGCGGCACTCAAAAAGGCTTTGTATCTTTAATTATAGCAATAAAGCTTGAAAGTGAATTAAAAAAGCTTAACCCAAATAAAGAATTTATTGAATACTTTAATACTATTATTGCTGTTTCTTCAGGTTCTTTAATAGCATCGTGCTTAGTTATTCCATCTGAAAAAAATCCTAAAAAACCTAAATATTCATTAAGCGAATGTTATAAATCGTTTAATCAAGGATCTAATATTCTTAACAAAGAGATTACACATTGGAATAAGTTTTTAGTATATGCAGGCTTAAAAAATTCTGTGATTTCTACTGATGATTTTGCTAAAAAATTGACTGAAGGACTGAGTCTTGATCAAAATTATAAATTAAGTCAAGCAGTTATTCCTATTAATATTATATCTTATGATATTGACAATGATAAACCTCGAATTTGTAGCACTTATGAAGCAAAAAAAGATCCTAAAAAAGATTTTAATCTTAAAGATGCTTTTTTAGCATCTATTGCTCTGCCACCATATTTTTTAAAAAAAACTACCCATTCAAAGCATGGAGAAAAATTACATGATTATGATGAAGGTATCATTCATCCTTCTCCTATTATTATTTCTCTCCCATATATTGCAAAAGAAAATAATTTAGAAAGAAATGATATCAATATTATATCTATTGGGGTTAGCATTTCAAAAACTAAAGATGTTTTAAAAAATTTAGATGATCAATATATTATATATAAGGCCATTGATTACATTAATATCTCTCAACAAATAACAAAACCACCGTTTGATGATTTTTCAAAATATATTTATAAAGGATTTTATAAATTGGATTTAACAGTTCCAATAGGTATACAGCAGTCATTTTATAATCAAAATAATCGAAAAGATATGGATAATTATAATAAGATGATAGCTTGCACTCTAAAGTATATAGATAAAAATGAAAATTTTTGATGAAGATTTACATAATATTAACTCAAATATTAGCTTAGGTGATAAAATATCACTTATCTTAAATATCAAAAATCATATTTTAACTAGAAAAGATATAGATTTTATTCATAAAATGTGTGGTGATACTAAATTAAGTCAAACCACCATTCCTGTTGTTATTACATCAACAAATGCAAAAACAGGTAATCCTCACATATGGAGCACTTATGATTCACAATCAGATCCCAATAAAGATTTTTACCTAAAGGATGCTGTTGAAGCAAGTATTTCTTATCCTGAACTTTTTGACTCTAAAAAAACAGAATTAAAAGATGAAGTATACAAAGATTTTGATGGTGCTTTAATTGCAAATTCTCCTCTTCTTATAGGGATACCATATATTATGGAAATAAACAAAAAGGCTTCTAAAGAAGATACATTGATTGTTTCAATTGGCACAACTACAGGGAACGTACAAAAAATTCTAAATAGCATTGATGAAAGTTCATACTTATACAACATTTATAATATTAATATATATAAAATTACTGGACAAATCCAAAAACAACCTCTTGATAAATTAATTAAAACATTTATTACTCATTTTTATAAATTGGATTTTATGATTCCCGTTGATATCAAACATGCAATATATGATAAAGCTAGCAAAGGTGATTTGTTAGCTTTTAATGAAACAATGGCATGTACAAAAAAATACATAGATATTAATAAAGAATTTTTTACAGCACTTGCTAATAAAATTGCAGATAAAAAGCAGGATATGAAAAAATTAGAAAAACTTTATGATAATTCATATTTCTACTGTGAAAACCCTGAAGAAGTCCTTGCTGAATATAGTGAATGTATTGATATTATGAAATTAGATTTATAACAGAGCCTAAAATATTTTATTATTAAAGCACAGAAAAATTATAATAATTCTGAGATTTATAAAATAAAATTATAAAACTATAACTGAATCACTGTGCCTGTTACATAATCTCGTGATGACAAATATATTTTATTGCCATAGTTATTTTTCTAATTTATTTTCATTTAAATTTTTCTATAAATAGCTATAAGCATACTAGTAAAAAACCTTAGTTTATGATACAAAATTTATGAACTTCTAAATACACATATATTAAGTAAAAATTAAGAATGATAATTCAAGGAAAAACAAATAAATGGGAGTTAGTCATAGGCTTGGAAATTCATGCTCAACTAAATTCAAAAAGCAAATTATTCTCTCATTCTTCAACTAAATTTGGTGAAGATAATAATGAACAAGTATCATATATAGATGCAGCAATGCCTGGCATGCTACCAATAACTAATAAAAAATGTATAGAGCTTGCCATTAAAGCTGGACTTGCAGTTAATGCCAAAATAAATACATTTTCAGTATTTGATAGAAAAAATTACTTTTACCCAGATTCACCACAAGGTTACCAAATATCACAACTTTTTTATCCTATAGTTTCCGATGGAAATATGCAAATAACAAAAGATAATGGTGAAAAAAAAACAATTACAATTAATAGAATTCATATTGAACAGGATGCTGGAAAAAGTATACATGATCAAAGCCCAATAGAAACTTTTATTGATTTTAACAGAGTAGGTGTTCCACTTATTGAAATAGTAACTGATCCGAATTTTAATGAACCAAGTGAAGTTGAACAATTTATGAAAAAGTTACGTAATATACTTAGATATATAGATGTTTGTGACGGTGATTTAGAAAAAGGTTCAATGAGATGTGATGCAAATGTTTCAGTTAGGAAAAAGGGAGATAATAAATTTGGAACTAGAGTAGAAATTAAAAATTTAAATTCTTTTAAGTATATTAATAAAGCTATATTATATGAAGCAAATAGACAAGTTGAATTACTTGAAGAACAGCAAGATATTGTGCAAGAAACAAGATTGTTTGACGTCAATTTAGGACAGACAAAATCTATGAGAAAAAAAGAAGAAGCTAATGACTATAGATATTTTCCTGATCCAGACTTATTAACACTTAAAATTTCTGCTGACTTTATTAATAATATTAAAAATAATCTTCCAGAATTGCCTGAAGATAAGAAAAGAAGGTACATAAATAATTTTCACTTAACTACATATGATGCAGAAGTACTTACTGCGGATAAAGCAGTTGCAGAATTTTTTGAAATAATAGCTAAGAAAGTAGATCCTAAACTTGCTGCAAATTGGATATGTGCTGAGCTTTTTGGAAGATTAAATAAAAAGGGAATCGAATTCTACAAAATGCCTATAACTTCTGAAAATTTTTGTACTTTATTGCAGTTAATTACTGATAATAAAATTTCAGGTAAAATTGCAAAAGATGTTTTAGATATAATGTTTGAAAATAATAATTCTCCGGAAGAAATTGTAAAAAAACATAACTTAATGCAAATATCTGGAACAGATGAAATTGAAAAATATATAGATGAAGTTCTAAACTCTAATCCTGAAAAAGTAAAAGAATTTAAATCTGGAAAAGAAAAGCTATTTGGCTTTTTTGTTGGCCAAGTAATGAAGATAAGCAAAGGAAAAGCTAATCCACAAAATGTTAATGAAATACTAACTAAAAAATTACATTCTATTTAAACATGATTATTGAGTGTAAAAATTGCAATACAAAATATAGAGTTAACAAATATGACATAGGTAGCAATGGAAGAATGGTATGTTGTTCTAAATGCGAATATGAATGGTTATATATACCAGAAACTAATCAAATAACTCCTAAATCTACTTATAATTTTTCTAAGATTAATAAACCTAAAAAGGTTATAAAAAAGAGGGGTTACATTATTTTTTGTTTAATAATTATCTTAACCTCATTATCACTTTTTCTTTATTTTGAAAGAGAATTTTTAGTAAAACAACATCATTTATTTGAAATAATATATAAATTATTTGATTACCATAGTACTGATGGACTTATAGTTGAAGTTTCAGAACCAATCGAAGAAATATATGGAAATAAAGAGCATAAAAACAGTGAAGTAAAACATAAAATTCCAATAAAAATAATTAATAAGTCAAATAAAGTTAAATTTGTACAAGTTATCAAAATTATTGGTTATGATAAAAAAAGAAAAAGTATCTTCAATATCTCTACTAATTTAAGAAGAGACATTTCACCTAAATCTGAATTTAATATGACGATATGCCCTGATAGGGAAATAAGTGAAATAGACTATGTCTTTGTTAAAATTGGCAATCATCATGATTTAAAACATTTTAAACATCAACATTAGAAATAAAGCTATATACGTTTTTAAACTATTTATAACCTGAGCTACAGATAAGAATTGCTCTATAAAGAGCTAGAATGAGAATATACAGCAATATTTAGCACAGTTAGGAACGTAAACGCTAAAATATCCCCATCTTGACAAGTATTATCCGCCTTTCTTTGGGTTTCTTAAGTTTTTTGATAATTCTAAAAAAAATTTAATTTGATGATATTTTTTTATCAATATTATATGGAAGTAAATTTACTAACTCTTTTGGATCAGAATAATCATGAATATGATTCAGCAAATATTTTAAATAATCATAAGGATTAATCTTATTTACTTTGCAAGTTTCAATAATACTATAAATATTTGCACTAGCTTTAGCACCCTTAGTTGTTGCACAGAACATCCAATTTTTTCTGCCAACTGCAAATGGTTTTATACTACGCTCCGAATCATTATTATCAATACGCAGTCTTCCATCTAAAAG